>JBKOZW010000169.1:0-6067 GCA_046726095.1 Actinomycetota bacterium | reverse complement strand
AGGACGTGGAGCGGGCATGGCTCGGCAGCGTGGTGGCAGACGAGCAGGGCCTGGGCGGTGGAGCGCTCTGGTCGGAGGATGGCTTCCTCGGGGGAACTGGTCTCGTCCCCGATCAGTTCGGGATCGCCGGCGAGATCGGCTGCTGGATCTGGTCTTCTCACGAAGGCCGCGGGCTCGTCACGGCTGCGTGTCGGGCGCTGATCGAGATCAGGTTCGGAGAGCTGGGTCTCCATCGGATCGTGATCCGCGCCGGCGTCGAGAACCATCGGAGCCGAGCCGTGCCCGAGCGACTCGGGTTCACGCTCGAGGGCGTCGCGCGTGAAGAGGGGCGCGGAACAGGTGGGTTCTACGACCTCGCCGTCTATGGCCTCCTCGACCGCGAGTGGAACCCGTGACGCGCCGCTTCGACGCGGTCGTCTTCGATCTCTTCGGAACACTCGTCCCCGAGTTCTCGCATACGGACTTCTTCGAGGCGGTCCGCGCAGCGGCCGACCGGCTCGGATGCGATCGCGAAGCGTTCGATCGCGAGTGGAGCCGCACAGCGGTGCTCCGCCAGACCGGCGCCTACCCGGGCGGGATGGAGGAGAACGTCCGCGCGATCGTGGCTTCGCTCGGAGGGGGCGAACCGACGCCGGACGCGGTCGCGGAGGCACTCACTCCCCGCGCCGCTCTTTACGACCGCTGGTTCCACCCGCGGGACGGCGCCCTGGAGACGCTTCGGGAGGTCAAGACCCGCGGCTACCCGGTCGCCCTCGTGTCGATGTGCGCGCCGGACACGCCGGAGCGATGGAGAGCGTCCGACATGGCGCCGTTCGTCGACGTGACGGTGTTCTCGAGCGAGACCGGCCTGCGAAAGCCGGATCCGGAGATCTACCTGGCGGCGTGCGAGGGCCTGCGCGTCGAGCCCGACCGGTGCCTCTACTGTGGCGACGGCGCGTACGGCGAGCTCTCCGGCGCGGGGGCGGTAGGCATGGGGGCCTTCCTGATCCGACCGCCCGACCTGGCCGTCGCCGACGCGCTGACGCCCGAACCCGAGGACGATTGGAGTGGTCCGTCGATCGCCGACCTCCGAGAGCTTCTCGATCTCCTCCCGGCCGTAACGGGATCTTCTGGACGGATCGGTAGCCGCGGTACACGCTGAGCGCCTTCGCGCGTCCTTAGGTGGAGGACTCATGCGGAGGATAGCCAAGACGACGGCTCCCGACCTGGGCGACCTCTACGAACGAGAGGCCGCTCGCCTCTGGCGAGCGGTCTTCGCGTACGCCCAGGACCGGGCCGTCACCGAGGATGCCGTCGCGGAGGCGTTCGCGCAGTGCCTGCGTCGAGGGGATGCGATCCGCGACGGTCGAGCGTGGGTCTGGCGGGCTGCGTTCCGTCTCGCCGCCGGGGACCTCCGCGACCGGCGCCGAACGGGCCCGCTCGTCGACGCGCCGGTCCTTGATCCGATCGAAGACGAGCCCGGGAGGTTGCTGGGCGCGCTTCGCACACTCCCTGGCAACCAGCGAGCCGCGGTCATCTTGCGGTTCTACGCCGGCTACGGCACCGACGAGATCGCGCGGATCCTCGGTATCGGTCGGGCCACGGTCCGGGTCCACATCAGCCGAGGCCGGAAGCGGCTTCGCGAGCTGCTTCCCGAGGAGGACATCGGATGATGGAACGAACGTTCGCGGTGTTGGATCGGCTCGATGCCCCCGACATCCGTCGAAGCATCGACCAACGTCGAGCGGGTGATGACGACCTCCGATCGATCCCCAAGCCGCCCGGCGGTCGCCGTCGCGTCACCGCTGCGTTGCTTGCTCTCGCCGTGTTCGCCGCCGCGGCCGCCTTCGGGCTCCGGACCTGGACGCGGGATCAGCACCCCCAGCCGGTCAGCGATCCGTGGTCCTGGGCCGGCGTAGGCTGGACGCGCATCACCGACCCTCCCGCTCGTCATCCGGGCGCGACGTGGGTATGGGCTGCCGATCGTCTCGTCGTTTGGGGCGGATGTACAGGTGACACCGAGTGCGCGCCGACGGATGATGGATTCATCTACGACCCCCACGGACGGACGTGGTTGCCCATCCCGCCCGCGCCGCGTCCGGGCAGCGATGAACAAGCGGTCGCGATCGGAGAGCGCATATACCTGTTCGGGCGAGGTGGATCGGGGGCGGCGTTCGACGTGGCAACGAACATGTGGTCGGAGCTTCCACGCGCGCCGATCGAACCGGATCACGCCGTCTGGACCGGATCTCGGATCATCGTGCTGCAAGACGCCGATCCGTCCGGAGCTGGATCGGCAGCTGCTTCGTTCGATCCGATGGCGGCCGAGTGGCAGATGCTGGCCGGTCCGCCCCTCGATTTCAACGTCGCGTCCGTCACATGGACCGGACGGGAGGTCATCGTTCTCAGCGGCTTGCTGAACGCGCGGAACGTTCCAGCTTCGCCGACCGTGGACGCGATGTCGTTGGATCCAGAGAGCCGAACGTGGCGAGTGTTGCCGGAGACGGCCTTGTATCCAGGCTCGTTCGCGTCTGCCTATTTGGAAGACCGGTTGTTCGCGTGGGACTACGGAACGACGTGGCAGACCTTCGATCCGAGCACGGAGACGTGGTCGCGAGCCTCGAAGCTGCCGATCGAGGAGAGTGAGTGCTACGTGAGCGGAGCGACCGTGGGCTCGGTCGTGTTCGATTGGAACTGCGGCACCCCGGCGATCTTCGACGACGGTGCTTGGCAGACGCTCCGCGGCGGACCCGTCGAGGAGACGATCTATTCGAAGGCGTACAAGAGGGAGATCGGGGTCTGGCGGTTCGCAGACCTCGTGCCGGCTGATGGCGTTCTCGTCCTGCCGCTCACAGGCATCACGCTGGCCGAGAGTGGCGAGGCCTGTTATGGCTGCCCCGGCTCGCCCGAGTCCCTCTGGGTCTACCGCCCACCGTCAGATGTGATGAGCTCGAAGGAGTCGTCGTCGGGGCCGCCCTGGCCCGGGATCGGCGAGGGTTTGACCGAACTGCCGGCCCCGCCACGTCTGTTGGTGAGCGCGGTCGAGGTGTGGACGGATCGAGGGCTCGTCCTGTGGGGAGGGAACGAACGGTTCGGGGACCCGCCCCACTACAACGAGGGATATCTGTTCGATGCGAGGAACTTCACCTGGCACCAGATCGCGCCGTCCCCCCTCGCGGGTCGATCTTGGGCCGCGGGCGTATGGACGGGCTCTGAGGTGGTCATCTGGGGAGGAGCCGACGGGCACGCTGCGGACGACGGACTGCTCAACGATGGCGCCGCGTATGACGCAACGACGGACACGTGGCGGAACATCGCACAGGCGCCCATCTCCACGCCGATCCTCGATTCCGTGTGGACCGGGACCGAGATGCTGGTCTTCGGGGAGAGAGCATCTGCCGCGTACGATCCGGTGGAAGATGCCTGGCGGACCATTCCCGATCCTCCGGTAGATCTGAGCCAGGCTCACGCCGTCTGGACAGGGCGCGAAGCCGTTCTGTTCGGTGCGTATCTCTCGTCGTCCAACAACGCCTCGCGAACGGAGACGGCGGTGGGTGCTGCGTACGACCCGAGCTCGATGAGCTGGCGTTCACTCCCCGCTTCTGACCTTGATCCGCAAGCCACCACCGCCGTGTGGGATGGGACAAATGTCGTCGCGCTCGATTACCTGTTGGGGGCGAGTCTGTTCGATCCTTACGGCCTTCAAACCTGGACCCGATTGCCGCGCATGCCATTCAACGCCTGCGAGGGATACCCGCAGGCAGCGGCATCCCACGGCGTAGTCCTGGCTCAGTTCTGTGGTGACACAGGAACACTGTCGAGCGGGGATGAGCCCTGGCATGTGATCGGCGAGGGGAAGCTGCCTTACGGCTTCGACCTCAGCCCGATTGCGGCTGGAGATGCATTCGTCCTGTTGGGACCAGGCAGGAAGTCCGGGAGCTCGCGGATGTACGTGTACGTGCCGACCTCGCGAGTGACGGACGAGGACCGAGCGTGGGATATCGCCGCATCGGTCGCCGCGCTCCGTTCCAACTACCCCTTCGAGCCTCAGAGCGTTCCTTCAGAGATCGAGGATGAGATGCGAGCCTTGATCTCCCCCGATGCTTATCCGGCATGGCAGAACCCAAGCACGCGACTCGGCGCGCTCTGGACGTACTACACGGGATTCGAGGTCCTATCGGTGGTCCCCGCCGCCGACGGGTCGAACTTCGAAGCGCACGTCCGGTTCTTGACCTACTCCGACACGGGCTCGGATCGCTGGTATGAGGAGATCTTGATCGTTGGACCGGGAGTCGATCTCGACGGCAGGTCTCACGATTTCGTCGTCGTAGACGCGAGACTGGGTTAGTCCGACGAAGACCGCAGCTTTGTGCGCCTCTGCGGGCGTCGCCGCTTCTTGGCTCGCTGATTTCGGTTGCTCCGTGCGAGAGCCGGTGCGTCTAAGGTGGTTGAGTGAGCTGGGGAGGCGAACCGCATGAACCGAGCGTGTTCCTCGCCGGCGTCGGCAAGGGTCGGTTCATCAGGACCAGGTCGGTCGCGATCCTGGAACGCCACGACGGCACCGAGTGGAGCGAGGTCGCACGCTTCGGCAGCGTCCGGGACGCGGATCGCGCGCTCGATGAAGCCGTCGGAAGCGGGGCAAGCCCCGACGGATTGCGCGTGGTGGAGACGAGCGCCGCGTCGAATCGTCTCCTCCTGATCGCCGGAGCGGTCCTGATCGGCGCCGCGATCGGGATCGTTCTCTACGTCACTTTCGGCTGAGGGTGGCGGCCAGCGCCGCGGTCTCCGCGGGGATCGCCGCCACCGCGCCGACGATGAGTGTCGCGGGCGGCCCGACCCGGGCCGCCCGCGATCGCCCGGGCAGATCGCCGAGCGTTCCGAGCACGACCCGTTCGTCGGGCGTGGTCGCCCACTGCACCAGGGCGGCCGGCTCGTCCGCTGGGCGTCCGGCCGCGATCAACTTGGCGCAGAGCGGCTCGAGTTTGCCGGCCGCCATCAGTATCACGAGCGTGTCGACCGCTCCGGCGAGCGCTCCGAGGTCGACGTCTTCACCCTCGGTCGCCGTCGATCCCGTGACGACGGCGAAGGACCGCGCGACAGCGCGATGGGTCAACGGCACGCCGACCGCGGCCGCCGCGCCGAGCGCGCTCGTCACTCCGGGGATCACCTCGCACGGAACACCGGCCGCGGCACACGCGAGCACCTCTTCGCCTCCCCGCCCGAACACGAACGGATCGCCGCCCTTGAGTCGCGCCACCACCAGACCGCGCTGGACCGCGTCGACCATCACGCGGTTGACCTCCTCTTGGGAGAGGTGGTCGCGGCCGGGCTCCTTGCCCACGTAGATCCGCTCGGCATCCGGACGGCACCGCTCGAGCAACGCCGGGGACGCCAGCCGGTCGTACACGACCACATCCGCCTCCGAGAGCGCCGCCGCGCCCTTCAGCGTGATCAACTCCGGATCGCCGGGGCCGGCGCCGATCAGGATGACCCGCCCGGTCACGGCGCGGTGGCCCCTTCGAGGAGCCGGGCTCGCAGGCGTGCCCGCAGCTCCTCGGCATCTCCGTTGCGAACCAACTCCACGGCTTCGTCCGGATCGAGGGCGAGCTGCCACCGGCGCGAGCGATCGCGCATGTCGGGAAGGGATGGCAGCGTCTCCTCCCGGACCTCGCGCAGCACCCGCAGCACCTCCGTCCATTCGGGGCCGAACTCGTCCTGGAGACGCTCGCGGATCTTCTTCGACAACGCAGGCGAGGCGCCGCCCGTTCCGATCGCGAGGAGCAGCTCGCCACGGCGGACGATCGCCGGCGCTGCCCAGTCGCACAATGGGATATCGTCAACCACATTGACCAATGCACCGGCCGCACGTGCCGCGAGCGCGATCCGGGCGCGCACCGCAGGGTCGGGATCGTGGGCGATCACCAGGATCGCGCCGGCGAAGTCCGTTGCGTACCACGCCCGGCGCACCACGTGGACGCCGTCGAGCAGCTCGAGCCCCTCGAGGCGATCAACGGGATCGGTGGCCACGACCACGACGTCGGTGGCGCCCCCTGCGAGCAGACCTTCGACCTTGCCGTCGCGGACGGGG
>JBKOZW010000168.1:0-4181 GCA_046726095.1 Actinomycetota bacterium | reverse complement strand
CTCGGCGGGAGCCAGTTCCTGGATTCGCCCGGGACCGGCAACTATCTGACGTACCTCTGCGACGAGGTCGTCCCGTTCGTCGACGAGCGATACCGCACGATCGCCGACCGGGAGCATCGCGGGATCCAGGGCAAGTCCAGCGGCGGGTACGGCGCCATGGTCGTGCCGATGCTGCGTCCGGATCTGTGGGGCGGTCTCGCGACGCACGCCGGTGACGCACTCTTCGAGACGTGCTACCTGCCCGAGTTCCGCGAGTCTGCCCGCGTGCTCCGCGACGAGTACGACGGCTCGTACGAGAACTTCTGGAAGGACTTCCGGAGCCGGCCCGCGATGTCCAAGGACAGCGACGGCCACCTCCTGAACGACTGGTGCATGGCCGCGTGCTACTCGACCGACCCCGATGGGACGGTCCGCCTGCCGTTCGACCCCGCCACGGGTGAGCTGATCCCCGAGATCTGGGACCGCTGGCTGCGGGTCGATCCCGTCCGGATGGTCGCCTCGCACGCCGACGATCTCCGTTCGATGCGCGCGATCTACATCGACGCGGGCAAGAAGGACGACTGGTTCCTCGACCTCGGTGCCGAAGCATTCCGGCGCGAGCTCGAGAGGATCGGCGTCACCGACGTGTTCTTCGAGCTGTTCGACGCGACCCACATGGGGATCGAGTACCGCTACCCGCTCAGCCTGAAGTACCTGGCCGAGCGGCTCTCTGCCTGAGGAGGAGACCGTGGAGTACCGCACCCTCGGAACGACCGGCGTTCGCGTCAGCACGCACTGCCTCGGCACGATGATGTTCGGTGGCCGCGGGAACAGCGACCACGACGACTGCGTCCGCATCATCCGCGAGGCGCTCGACGCCGGGATCAACTTCGTCGACACGGCCGACGTCTACTCCAGCGGCGAATCGGAGGAGATCGTCGGCAAGGCGCTCGACGGGCATCGGGACGAGGCGGTGCTCGCGACCAAGGTCCACTGGGAGATGGGGCCGGGCCAGAACGACCACGGCAACTCGCGCCTGTGGATCATGCGCGAAGTCGAGAACTCGCTCCGGCGCCTCCGCACCGACCACATCGATCTCTACCAGATCCATCGGCCCGAAGCGGAGACGGAGATCGAGGAGACGCTGAGCGCCCTGACGGACCTGCAGCGCGCCGGCAAGATCAGGTACTTCGGCTCGTCGACGTTCGCAGGCTGGCAGATCCTCGAGGCCCAGGGGGTCGCCGAGCGGCGGTCGCTCGCGCGGTTCCGGTCCGAACAGCCCCCCTACTCGATCTTCGCCCGGCAGATCGAGCTCGACGTGCTTCCCGTGACCAAGCGGTACGGCATGGGGGTGCTGGTCTGGAGTCCGCTCAACCGCGGCTGGCTCACGGGTCGGTATCGGCGGGAGGCGTTCGATCGGTCGCCCGAGTCCCGCGCCGGACGGTCGTACGAGGTCGGTGCGCATCTGTTCGAGGAGTCGCGGCCGGAGATCCAACGGAAGCTCGACCTGGTCGAGGAGCTGGCCAAGCTCGCCGCCGACGCGGGCGTCTCGATGACCCACATGGCCATCGCCTTCACGCTCGCGCACCCGGCCGTGACGTCGGCGATCATCGGGCCGCGGACGTTCGAGCAGCTGTCGGATCTCCTGGCAGGCGCCGACGTGCGGCTCGACGCCGATGTCTTGGATGCGATCGACGGACTCGTGCCGCCGGGCACCGTCGTGGACGAACGCGATCGCGGGTTCGATCCGTGGTGGCTGGAGGCGGATGCCCGCCGCCGCTGAGCCCTGCTCAGCCGGCGCCTCGGGAGCCGGGAGGTTCTTCGAGGCCGTACAGGCGTCTCGCGCCGGGTGACATCCGCGCCCACTCGGGGGCGGAGATCACCGATGTTGGGACGGGCTCCGGCTGGCCGCGCTTCGCTCGCCGGCCGCGCCGTGGCTCGATCGAGCGCTTCCCTTCGGGCGCGGGCGGCCTGGGTACGTGTGGGTGGCGCAACATCGGCGGCACACGAACGCGCTTCTCGGCGGCAGCGGACGCGGCCGACCACGCCGCATCAGGCTCGAAGCGGGGTTGCTCGACCGGCGGAGCCTCGACCGCGATCTCGCCGGCGTCGACGGGGTCGGCGGTCGAAGGAGGCTCGGGTTCGGGTGCCACGTCATCGAACGGCGGTTCGGGAGGAGCCGGGACGAACATCACGTCGAACCCGATCCGCGGAGGCTCCGGTCGGAACGTCGCCGGCTCTCCGTCCACCACCTGCTCCTCGACGGACGCCTCGACGGGAGCCGCCAGCGCGTCGCTCGTCCAGACCGGGCGGGTCTCTTCCAGCTCGTCCCGGCGCCGGAACTCGGCCGCGAAGCGTTCGGCCCCCCAGCGGGCGGCCTTCCGCTGCGCGTACGCGAGCAGCGCAGATTCCAGACCATCGTCGCCGGGATCGCTCCCCGACGCTCCGAGACCCGACCACCTGTCCAACGGGTCTCCGACCCGATCCGCCCCATCGGTCTGCACGTTGGGGGTATCGGCACGCCGTCGGGGGTCCCTGGAGGGCAACCTGTCGGATTCGCCGGGACACGTTCGTCCTCGCCGTGACGGCCCGAACGCGGGCCGCGGGAAGGGGGAACAGCATGGCGAAGTACCTACTGCTCTACCACGGGGGGAGCATGCCGGAGACGGAGGAGGCGCAGGCCACCGTCATGAAGGCTTGGGACGCATGGTTCCAGGAGCTCGGTTCGGCCCTGGCCGATGGGGGGAACCCGTTCACCCCCGGGGCGTCGAAGTCCATCTCGCCGGACGGCTCGGTCTCCGGGACCGGGTCGACCGCGAGCGGGTACTCGGTCATCGAGGCCGACTCGCTCGACGCCGCGACGTCGATGGCCAAGGGGTGCCCCGTGCTGGAGGGCGGGGCCTCGGTCGAGGTCTACGAGACCTTCGACGTGATGTAACGAGGGTGGGCGCTGCCCGACGGGGACGTCGGGCAGCCCCCTCACCCGTCCAGAACCTCGAGCGTGGCCACCGACGGTGGCCGTTCGGTTCGGAGCCTCTCCGACGCTCGCTCGGCCCCCCGCATCAGGCGCAGCACGTTCCGCCCCGCGATCTTCGAAAGGTCGTCATCGGAGTAGCCGCGGGCGGCGAGCTCTTCGAACAGAGCGGGGTACCGAGAGACGTCGCCGAGCCCTTCGGGCAAACCCTGTACCCCGTCGAAGTCGCTCCCGATCCCGATGGCCTCGATCCCCGCCACGTCTCGGATGTGGTCGATGTGATCTGCGACGTCGGAAAGTGACGACGGCGGCGTGGGTTGTGCTTCGAACCACGCATCCATCGCCTTGCGGACCGACTCGAGATCGTCCGGCATCTCCCGCTTGAGCCGGTCCCATTCGCGCCACCCGGCGGCGTTCGCCTCCGCGCCTTCGCGGGTGAGGAACCATGGCACGAAACTCGCCTGCACGACGCCCCCCGTCCGACCGACCAGGCCCAGGATGTCGTCGGGCACGTTCCTGCTCACGTCGCAAAGCGCTCGCGCGGACGAGTGCGAGAACAAGACCGGTGCTTCGGACACGTCGATCGCCTGACGCATCGTGTCCTCGCTGGTGTGGGAGAGATCGACGAGCACGCCTTCGCGGTTCAGCTCACGCACGACCTCTTCGCCGAACCTCGTCAGCCCGTCGTGCGCCCGCTCGCCGGTCGCGGAGTCCGCCCACGCGGTGTCGTCGTTGTGGGTCAAGGTCATGTACCCGGCGCCGAGTTGCGACAAGATCCGAAGCGTCCCGAGCGAGTTGCCGATCGAGTGCCCTCCCTCGACCCCGATCATCGACGCGACGCGACCCTCGGCGGCGATCCGCTCGACGTCCTCCGCGGATCGCGCGAGCTCCAACGACCCCGGGTTCCGGCGGACGAGCTCGAACAGCGCGTCGATCTGCTCCAACGTCTGGGTGACGGCGTCCACCGGGAGAAGGTCCGAGGGGACGTAGACCGACCAGAACTGCCCGCCGACGCACCCGGCCCGGAGTCGCGGGAGGTCCGTGTGGAGCGTGGGGCTCGGTTCCGCCGGGTCGAGCGCTTCGCCCCTGTCCCGAGCCTCCCGCAGGGCCCACAACAGGTCGTTGTGCCCGTCGATCAACGGGGCGCGTCGCAGGAGATCCGTCATCGATCGCATGGCCACCGGCAGTATCCGAGATGGGAAGGGGGCGGAGACGCGAACGGCGGCGC
>JBKOZW010000167.1:0-8738 GCA_046726095.1 Actinomycetota bacterium | reverse complement strand
TCGTCGAACGACGGCGCCACGCATCGCGTCGGCGAGCACGGCACGCTCCTGGGCATCGTGGAGGACATCACCCTGACGGATGCCGTCGTCCCGCTCGAGGCCGGCGATGCGCTGGTGCTGTTCACCGACGGTCTGATCGGGAAGCGGGAGACCTCGGGCGACCAGCCCGACCGGCTCCTGACGCGACTCCGGGGTCGACGTTGGCGGTCGGCCGCCGAGATCCGTGAGCACATCCGCGGCTTCATCGAGGAGCTGGGTGCCGACCGTTACGACGACATCGCGGTCCTCGTCCTGCGCGTCGCCGACTGACCGAGGCCTCGGATCAGCTCACGCACTTGCGCATGCGGACGATCGTCCCCGACCCGTACCCCGTTCCCCGCCGGACGGAGAACTCGTCCACCATGGCGGCGATGATGGCGAATCCCCGGTGTCCCTCCAGGTCTCCGTCCACCGCTTCCAACGTCGTCTTGTAGACGCCGTCGTCCTCCACCACGATCTTCACGCATCGACCTTCGCGTTCGACGGAGATCCGGATCTCGTCGCCGCCGCTGTGACGCACGGCGTTGGCGGCCGCCTCGGTCACCGCGAGCTTGAGGTCCTCGATCGACGACGCCGGGAGGTCCTGCACCGTCTGCGTTTCCACGAAGGTGCGGATCTCTCGCAGGACCCGTGGATCGGTCGCCCCGAAGACCCGCCCGACGTCTTGGTCAGTCATCGTCCCTCCGCTTGATCCTGATCCCGAGGTCGTCGAGGCCCGCAACCTCGAGGACACGCTCCACGTGCGGCTGCGGAGCGAGGAGCACGAGACGCCCTCCTTCCGCACGCGCCCGCTGGAGCTGGATGAAGAGCCGGATCGCGCTGCTGTCGACGAACGTGACGCCGGACAGGTCGAGCTCCGCGTCGCCGCCGTCCGCGAAGTAGGTCGAGAGCCTGGCCAAGAGCTCCTCGTAGGCGGCCAGGTCGAGATCACCGGAGAGCCTCGCTCGTCGAGCGCCGTCGGAGAGCTCCACGCCGAAGGTCCGTTCCGCCATGGGTTGACTGTAGGAATCCCGTCGGCGGAGGGCAAGCGCGACGGGCCCGAGCCGCGGGCGGTCACCCCAGGATCCGAACGAGGAGCTTCGTCGCGGCAGCCTTGTCGAGAGGCTCGTTGCCGTTCCCGCACTTCGGCGACTGCACGCACGACGGGCAGCCGTCGCGGCACGGGCAGTCGCGGAGCCGCAGGAGCGTCGCGCGCAGCCACCGCTCGATGCTCCGGAACCCTCGCTCGGTGATGCCCGCGCCGCCGGCGTAGCCGTCGTACACGAAGATCGTCGTCAGGCCGGTGTCCTCGTGCAGCGGTGTCGACACGCCGCCGATGTCCCACCGATCGCAGGTCGCGAAGAGCGGCAGCAGCCCGATCGCGCAGTGCTCCGCGGCGTGGATCCCGCCGGGGAGGTCGCGCGGGCCCACCCCGGCGCCGGCGATCAGCGGCGTCGGAAGGGTCCACCACGTGGCTCGCGTCTCGAGGGTGACGGGCGGCAGGGCGAGCACGTCGTCGCCCACGATCTCCCCCGTGGCGACCGACTTCCGCACGTACCCGACGACCTCGTTCGTCACGTGGACGTCGCCGAAGGAGACCTCGGCCTCGCCGAGCGGCCGACGGTCGAGCAGATCGACGATCCGGATGTCCGTCACGTCCCGAGCCTGGGTGTAGTAGTCGGGGTCCGCCTCGTCGACCAGGGCGACCCGGCCGGCCAGGTCGAGCTCGCGCACGAGGTACTGCTCGCCCTGGTGCAGGTAGACGGCGCCAGCGTGCAGGGTCCCGAACGCCCGGTGCTCGTCGGACGTACCGAGCAGCTCCCCCGTCCCCGCCAGCACGATGCGATAGACGTGGCCCGAGCCGGCGCGGATGTCCACCTCGCGGTGCGGCGATCCGCGCCCGACATCGTGGATCATGCCGGTCGGTCTCCGCGCGAGGCGACCGCCGGCGATCAGCTCCTCTACCGCAGGCCCGGCAGCGTCGCCGAAGAACGCCTTCGTCTCCTCGTCGGTGAGCGGACGCTCGCGCGCGGCGCACCGGAGGTGGGGCCCGATCACGTACGGGTTCGTCGGATCGATCACCGCGTCCTCCGCGGGCCGCTCGAACAGCTCGGCCGGATGTTGCGCGAGGTACTGGTCGAGCGGGTCGTCCTGCGCGATCAGCATCGAGAGCGAGGACGCCTCTCGACGGCCGGCGCGCCCGGCCTGCTGCCACATCGAGGCGCGGGTCCCGGGGTAGCCGGTCAGCACGGCGGCGTCGAGCGAGCCGATGTCGATGCCGAGCTCGAGCGCGTTCGTGGAGGCGACCGCGAGCAGCTCGCCGTCCGCGAGCTGTCGCTCGATCCTGCGGCGGTCCTCCGCCAGGTAGCCCGCGCGGTAACTCTTGATCCTGGCACGTGCCTGGACGTCGTCGATGCCGCGCCGCGTGAACTCCGCGAGGAGTTCCGCGGCGCGGCGCGTCCGCGCGAACCCGATCGTGCGCGCCCCCTCGTCGACGAGCCCGGCCATCACCCACGCCGCCTCGCTGAGCGCGCTCCGCCGGGTGCCGGACTCCTCGTCGACCACCGGCGGGTTCCACAGCGCGAAGAGCTTCCGGCCGCGCGGCGAGGCGTCGTCCTGCACGACGTCGACCTCCAGGCCCGTGAGGCGCGAGGCGAGCTCGCCGGGATTGCCGACCGTCGCGGTGGCGAGGCACCAGCGAGGATCGCCGCCCGCGGCCGCGACGAGACGCCGGAGCCGCCGGAGCACCATCGAGACGTGCGACCCGAAGACGCCGCGCAGCACGTGCGCCTCGTCGACCACGACGAGCGAGAGCCGGTGGAAGAACGTGGCCCAGCGGGGGTGGTCGGGCAAGATCGACGCGTGGAGCATGTCCGGGTTCGTCAGCACCAGGTTCGCGCTCGCCCGGATCAACGGACGCTCGGCCTGCGGGGTGTCCCCGTCGAAGACCGCCGCCTTGAGCTGGGGCAGCTTCAGCGCCCGCGCGGCGCGGAGCTGGTCGCGGGCGAGCGCCTTCGTCGGGAACAGGAAGAGCGCCGTGGCCTTGGGGACCGTGAGCGCCTCGCGCGCGAAGGCGATCTGGTACACGAGCGACTTCCCGCTCGCGGTGCCGGTCGCGAGGACGACGTCGCGGCCGGCCGCGAGCGTGCCCAGGCCGGTGGCCTGGTGCGGGTACAGCCCTTCGATCCCGAGCAGGCCGAGGCGACCGGCCAGGACCTCGGGGAGGTGTTCCGGGAACGGTCGGAAGGCCGGCGCCCGCGCGGGCAGGTCCTCCACGTGCACGAGCGACCCGGCATCCTCCGGTCCGGCAGTGATCCGGTCGAGGAACGACTGCGGGTCCACCGAGGAAGGCTACGGGCGCACGCCGACGTCAGTCCGCGGAGACGAGGTCGACGTACGGGGTCCGGAACCCGTCTCGGAGGAGCCGGCGCGCCTCGCGTCGTTGGCGCCACAACAGCGTGACACCGGCGGCCAGGTAGATGACCGACGTCACGAGCAGCACCTCGTCGTGGAACCGCTCGCCGCCGATCAGGGACGCCAGGAACTGCGCCCAGAACAGTCCGAAGATCCAGCCGGCCTCGGCGAGCGACATCCGGCGGTTCACGAGCATCGCGACCGCGAAGAGCGATTGCGCCGCGGTCAGGAGGAGCTCGCCGGCCTGCGTGCCGGCGATCGGCAGGCCGTGACGGCTCGCGGAGGAGATCGCGAACACGATCGGGAGGGAGCCGACCAGCAGGGTCCATTGGTTCACCTTCGAGCTGACGAGCGCGCCCAGGGCGAGTCCCGTCTGCAGACGCCACGCGAACAGGCCGGCGATCACGAACTCCGGGGCCTCCGAGGCGAGCGGCGCGAGCCACTGGACCAGGAAGAACTCGGAGATCCCGTAGTCGCGGCCGGTCTCGACGAGCGCGTGCGCGAACTGCTCGGCGCAGAGCAGGATCACGATCGCGGCCCACGCGGCGAGGGCCGTGATCGTGATCCTGCGGACGGCGGTCCCGAGCGAGCCCAGCCAGAGGGCGGGGCCGACGAGGTGCGGCTCCTCGGGCGGTGCCTTCGTGAGCCGCAACGTGTACACGACGAACAACGTCAGCAGCACGGCGCTGTCGATCAGCGTGATACTCGACTTGAGCGGCAGCGTGAGCGAATAGAGGGTGGCGGCGGCCAGGAAGGCGATCTCGACCGAATGGGTGCGGTCGAGTGCGACACCGGCCCACGGGGCGGCGGGCGTCGTCCCGGCTCGCCGGACCTTCCTCGTCCGGTACCACGCGATGAAGACGACGCTCGTCCACCCGAGCCCGATCAGCAGCCGGTTCGCGCCCGTCATGTTCGCGAGCGCCAGCGAGCACGGCGACGCGACGCCGGGGTCGCCGCTCGGGCACGAGGGCCCGTACGCCTGGACGGACTCGCCGCCTTGCCATGCGAACACGAAGTCGACCGCGTACTCTGGCAGCACGGCGATCAGCGCGAGCCCGGCGATCGCGAGGCCGGCCGAGATGTCGAGCTGGGCCACCTCGGCGGCCCACGACAGCAGGAACGCCGCGCCCACGATCGCGAGGCCGAACAGGAATGCCGCGAACGCGTGCGAGATGGCAGGTTCGGCGGAGCGGATCCAGAGGGCGGGCACCGCGGACAGGAGCGCGAGTCCGACGGCGAGCCGGTACCGACCGGCCCGCGTGGATGTGGTCGGGCCGCTCATCGGTTGCGAGACCCTAGCACCCCTGCGACCATGGCCCGCCACATGGAGTGGGTCCTTCTCGTCCTCTCACTCCTCGTGATCCTGCTTGCGGCGGAGCTGTTCACGAACGGCGTCGAGTGGATCGGCGAGGGCTTCGGGCTGTCCGAAGGGGTCGTCGGCTCCGTGCTCGCAGCGGTCGGCACGGCACTGCCGGAGACGCTGCTGCCGCTGGTCGCGATCCTTTCGGGCCACGAGGCCGGCGAGGAGATCGGCATCGGGGCGATCCTGGGCGCGCCGTTCATGCTCACGACCCTCGCGATGGTCGTGATCGCGGTCACGGTGCTCGTCTGCGCGCGAGGCGGCGCACGCAGCCTCGACCTGGACATCAACCGGCGAACGATCCAGCAGGACCTGGGCTACTTCCTGGTGATGTACGCGCTTGCGATGCTCGCGGGCCTCCTCCACGTCAAGGCCGTGCACGTCTGCCTCGCGATCGTGCTCGTCGTCGGCTACGCGTACTACGTGCGCCGTCACTTCCAGGCCCAGGGATCCGACGACGGCTCCGATCCCGACGCCGAAGAGATCCAGCCGCTCCGGCTGTGGGAGTGGTTCCGCGCGATCTTCCGCTCGGTGCCGGCGTGGTCGCTGGATCGGTCGGACGCCGCCCCGTTCGTCCAGACCGCCGTCGGGCTCGCGCTCATGGTCGGCGGCGCGAAGCTCTTCGTCAGCGCCGTCGGCGATCTGGGCGAGGCGGCAGGCCTCTCACCGCTCGCGTTCTCGCTGCTCGTCGCGCCGCTCGCGACGGAGCTGCCGGAGAAGTTCAACAGCGTGCTCTGGATCCGCCGCGGCAAGGACACGCTCGCGATGGGCAACATGACGGGCGCGATGGTGTTCCAGTCGTCGTTCCCGGTCACGATCGGGCTCCTGTTCACGCCGTGGGACCTGGCGCACGAAGCGCTCGTCGCGGCGTCGGTCGCGCTCGTGGCGGGCTCGGTCCTCTACGCGACGCTGCGGTTCCGAGGGCGGTTGTCGGCGCCGCTGCTCCTGGCGCAGGGCGTGTTCTACGTCGGCTACGTGGCCTATGTGGTGACGAAGCTCTAGCCGCCGACGGGTTGGTTCCTGCTCGGGCTCGGCGGGACGTTCTTCTTCGCGACGACGCCGTCCTGGCTCGCGTCACCCATGATCGCGGAGGCGGCGGCGTCGTCGAGCGCGACCGCGGAGGCACTGCCGATCATCTGCGACGAACCGGGGAGCACGATGTTCTGGACCTTCTTCACGGGCTGGGCCGTCACGGTGTAGGCGAGCTGGACGACCTGATCGGCGGTGAGCGTCGTGCTCATGTTCGACAGTCCGGCGCCGAGCCAGGTGAGCAGGGCGGTCGGGTCCTGCCCATACTCCTTCTGGAACTGCGCCAGGGCGGCCAGGAGCAGCCGTCCACCATTCTCCTGCCGAGTGAAGTCGCCGGAGAGCATGCTATGCCGGTCGCGCGCCATCGCGAGCGCTTGGTCGCCCGTCAGTTCTTGCACGCCCGGTTGCAGGTCGGCCCCCGAATACGTGTCGAGCATCCGGAACGGAACGTTCACGGTCAGGCCGCCGATGTCGTCGATCATCGCCTTGAAGCCCCAGAACGTGGTGAGGGCCCAGTAGTCGATGTGCACACCGAAGCGGTTCTCGATCGTCTGGACCATCAGTTCGGGGCCACCCTGGACGAGCGCGCTGTTGATCTTGTTCGAGCCCTGTCCGGGGATGTCGACCCACGAGTCGCGCGGGATGCCCACCATGGCGACGGCGTGCTCGTCGGGGTTGATGAAGATCAGGTGGAGGGAGTCCGCGAGCGAGTGCATCACGTCGTCGCCGGGCCGTGCGCCGCTGCCGACGGCCAGGATCACGATCGGCTTCGAGCCGGTGAGGGTGGGCGCGTAGTCGGCGTGGGCCTTCCCGATCAGGATGCCCGGGTCCGACGCCGCGGCGGGCGTGCTCCCGAACGAGCCTGCGACCGTTCCACCCACCCAGGCGGCGAGGATGAGCACGATCGCGAGGAAACGCCTGGTCACGAGGCCTCCGAGGTTGGTGAGGAGCTCGGCGCCGGCGCTTCCGCTGGCTTCTCCGAGCGGTTCAGCGTGAACGCTTCGATCTTCCAGGCGTCGCCGTCCTTCACGAAGATCGCCGTGCCGATGACGGTGATCGCCGAGTACGTGCCGTCCGTGTGGGTCGCGAGGCCCTTGAACGATAGACGGGCCGACGCGCGGGCCGCGTTGCCCTTGGCGTCCGTCAGGACGTTCACCTTGAGCGTGTTCTTGCCGGGATCGACCGAGTCGTACGTGTCGCCGGCGTTCTCGCCCAGCGTGAGCGTCGACGCGTCGCTCGCGATCTGATCCGCCGCCCCGCCCACGAAGAAGTCCTCGATCTCGCCGGTATCGCCCCAGGTGTCGGGGTCGACGTAGGCGGTCTCGAAGAGCGCGTCGAGTTGCGTGCGGACCTGGTCGGCGACGGCGTGCGCGGTCTCCTTCTGCGCGGGCTGGTCGCCCTGGAGCTGGTACGGGATGAACGTCACACCCTTCAGCTCGAAGTTGACCTGGCCGGGGGCCGGTTCACTCGTGAAGGGGTTCCCGCCGTCCCCGCGCGTGAAGATGAAGATGCCGCCCAGCACAACGACGGCGCCGACCGCTCCAGCGATGATGCGGTTGCGCGAGACCTTCGACCGTTCGCCGGTCTTCTTGGGTCGCTGCGGGCTGGAGGTGGCGGCGTCCTTGAGAGGGGTCTTGCCTTCGGTCGCCAAAACGCGAACGAGGCTACCAGGCGATCTGGCGTTGTCTCGCATCCGGACGTTGCGACTTGGTGGAGGCGGACCGTATCGGCTGCGGGGTACGATGCGGGGGTTCCGAAGGCGCGCCGGGAAGACTGGTCGGCACGGATCCGATCATGACCGATACCGACCGTCCACCCCTCCGCCCCCCGTGGTCCCGTTCCGACCGCGCGATCCCGCGCACCGTGGTTCGGCCGCTCCAGGAGTTCCTCCGTACGACCACGGCGAGCGCGCTGCCGCTGTTCGTCGCCGCGATCGTCGCCCTCGCGTGGGCGAACTCACCCTGGTGGGAGAGCTACGGGCGCCTCTGGGCGACGCGCGTGACGGTCGGCGTCGGCCGCTGGGGGATCCACGAGGATCTGCGCTTCTGGGTCGGCGAGGGCCTGATGACCCTGTTCTTCCTGCTCGCCGGGCTCGAGATCAAGCGGGAGCTCACGTCGGGGGAGCTCCGCGAACGCGGCGCCGCGATCTTGCCGGTGACGGCTGCGGTGGGCGGGATGCTCCTGCCCGCGCTGATCTATCTCGGCTTCACGCACGGGACGCGGGCGGTGGACGGCTGGGGCATGGCGATGCCGACCGACCTGGCCTTCGCGCTCGCGATCTTGATCCTGGCGTTCCGGTCGCCACCACCGGGGATCCGGCCGTTCCTGCTCACGCTGGCGATCGTCGACGACCTGCTCACGATCATCGTGGTCGCGATCGCGTACGCCAGCGGCGTCACCGTGCTGCCGCTCGCGCTCGGCGCTGTGTGCGTCGCCGCGATGATCGTGTGCGAACGCGCGCACGTCCGGCACCTGCTGGTCTACCTGGGGCTCGGCGGGCTCACATGGCTGTTCGCGTATCACGCCGGCGTGCACCCCGCCCTCGTCGGCGCGATCCTGGGTCTGCTCGCCCCTGCGCATCCGTTCCAGCGGCCCGCCGAGGTCTCGGCCGAGGCCCACCGGATCGCCGACCTGACGTCGGATCACCCGGATCCGCCGGATTCCGACGCCGCGAGCTGGTTCGAGCTCGCGCGGCTGTCACGCGAAGCGGTGTCGCCGCTCGCTCGGATCGAGCACGAGCTCTTGCCGTGGGTGAACCTGGCGGCGCTCCCGCTGTTCGCGCTCGCGAACGCCGGCGTCCGGCTGTCCGGGCTCGTCTGGACGTCGGTGACGGTGGCGCTCGTCGTCGGGGTGATCGTGGCGAGGCTCGTCGGGAAGGTGGTCGGGGTGGTGGGCGCGTCCGCGCTCGTGGCGCGGA
>JBKOZW010000166.1:0-13906 GCA_046726095.1 Actinomycetota bacterium | reverse complement strand
CAGCTGGCGGCGAACGGGGTGTCGCACGACGACTTCGCGCAGCTCGTCCGGCAGTCGCTGCTGGAGAACCAGGTGTCGCAGCAGCTCGCCGTGCAGAACGCCAAGGATGCGGAGCTCCGCACGCGGTACGAAAAGAACCTCGTCCCGTTCACGACCCTCACGGTCGATCACATCCTGGTGAAGACGAAGGCCGAGGCGGATCAGGTCTTCCGGGAGGTCACGGGGCCCGGCGCGACGCGGAACGACTTCCTCGCGCTCGCGAAGCGGGTCTCGATCGATCCATCGGCCAAACAGAACTCCGGCGCCTTGCCGGCGACCCCCGCGTCGCAGTTCGACGAGGCGTTCGCCCGCGCGGCGATCGACCTCCAACCCGGGGAGATCTCCCATCCGGTGCACACGCAGTACGGATGGCACGTGATCCATCTGGTCGACGAGCGGGTCACGCCCTTCGACCAGGCCCGCAGGCAGCTCGTCTCACAGCAGGAGCAGCTCGACGCGTTCACGGCGTGGGTCCGGCAGCAGCTCGCGACCGGCCAGATCGACGTGAACCCCAGCTTCGGCCGGTTCGATCCGGACTCGCTGCAGGTCGTGCGGATCACGAGCACGGATCCGAGCGCGTCGCCGTCGTCGACCTCGCCGCCCAGCGGCCCCTCCAGCATCCCGACCGCATCCCCATGAGCGGGGACGTCCTCGATCACGTCCCCACCGGTCCGGTGCCGTCGTCGCGCGGCGGCGAGCGGCTGCTCGACCTGATCCGCGTCCAGGCGCGCCTGCGGGAACCCGACGGATGCCCGTGGGACCGCGAGCAGACGCATCAGACGCTCGCGCGGCATCTCTTGGAGGAGACGCACGAGCTCCTCGAGGCGCTCGACGCCGGGGACGACGACGCGATCCGCGACGAGCTCGGCGATCTCCTGCTCCAGGTGACGTTCCATGCGCAGATCGCTGCGGACGAGGGCCGGTGGGACATCGACGACGTCGCGGAGGGTCTCGTCCGCAAGCTGATCCACCGCCACCCGCACGTGTTCGGGGACGTGGCCGTCGCCGACGCCGGCGAGGTCCTCGTCAAGTGGGAGCAGCTGAAGGCGGAGGAGCTCGGCAGGCGCAAGGGGGTCGACGAGGACATCCCCGGGTCGCTCCCCGCCCTCGCACGGGCCGCGAAGGCCCAGCGGCGCGCCGCGGGGTGGGGGTTCGAGTGGCGAAGCGTCGAAGGCGCGGTCGGCGCGCTCCGCGAAGAGGTGGGCGAGCTCGCGGACGCGACCTCGCCCGAGAACGCCGAAGAGGAGGTCGGCGACGTGCTCTTCGCAACGGTCGCCGTCGCGCGGAAGCACGGCGTCGATCCTGAGAGCGCGCTCCGCCGCACGATCCGCGGGTTCGCCCAACGGTACGAGCGGTTCGTGGCGCTCGCAGCCGAGCGCGGCGTCGACGTCGAGACCGCGCCCGAAGCCGAGCTCCGAGCGCTGTTCCGCGAGGCGCGCTGAGGCTCAGGCCCGCGCGTACACGACGACCTGCCAGACGATCCTGCGCCGCTCGCGGTGGGTCGGAGTGAAGCCGGCCGCGCGGATCGTCGTATCGACGGCATCCAGATCGTGGACGAACACACGGAATCCGCGGAACTTCGACGAGCGGAGCGCGTACCAGACGTTCGACACTCGGATCACGATCCGGTTGAGCAGGCCCGGCAGACCCCGGTCGACGGGCGCACTGAACGCGTACAGGGAGCTCGCCGCTCCGAGCGTATTGTGCAGGAGCCTCCGCGCATCGGGGTAGCAACACACGACGCGGTTCAGGACGACGACGTCCGTCGGTGGAAGCGCGGCGACGGAACCGTCGGCGACCTCGAAGGCGGCTCGGTCTTCCAGGCCGCGGTCCCGCGAGAGTGCCCGTGCGAGGTCGATCGAACCCCGCCCCAGGTCGATCCCCCTGGCGGACGCCGCCCCGTGCGCGAGGGCGGCGAGCGCCAGGTCGCCCGTGCCGCAGCCGACGTCCAAGAGGGTGCGGCCCTCGAGGCCTTCGGCCTCGAGGGCCGCGAGCAGCGCCGTGGTCACCGGGGCGACCGTCTCCTTCGTCCGCGCTCGCCGCGCGTTGCTCGCGGCCCACTCGTCGAAGCAACACGGTGAGGGGGTGGGTTCGGGGTCGGTCATCGTCTCGAGTCTCGCTCGCACCCCGCCCTCGGGCAAGCCGCGTCGCTACCCTCCCCTCATGGTCGGAGACCAGGAACGGATCCTCGCCTTCACGCGGTGGCTGGAGGAGACGACGAGCACGCGCATGCACCCCTGGCGGTTCGGAACGGCGCTCTTCCACGACGCCTTCCCGCGCCGGTGGGACAGCAACTTCCTGCGCGTCGAGCGCCCCGTCGGATCATCGACGGCGGCCGATCTCGCCACCGAAGCGGATCGGATCCTGTCGGGCTTCGAACATCGCGAGCTCATCTTCGAGGATGACCGGGAGGGCGCGCGGCTGGCGGCGGGGTTCGTGGAGCTCGGGTACACCGCCGACCGGCTCGTCGACATGGTGCTCCGACGCGAGCGCGATCGCGAGCCTCCGTCGATCGAGGTGCGCGAGGTCCCGTTGGAGACGGTTCGACCGCTGATGATCGAGACGAACCTCGCGTCGCACGCCGGCATGGAGCGCGGATCGGCGGAGATGCTCGCCGATTTCGCCACGGTCCTGGTCGACCGCGTTGGCGCGCGGTTCTTCGCCGCGTGGATCGACGGCGAGCTGGCTGGGTGCTGTGAGCTGTACGTGCAGGGTGGCGTCGCGCAGGTCGAGAACGTCGACACGCGGGAGCGGTTCCGGAACCGCGGCGTCGCGCGCGCGTTCCTCGCGGCCGCGATCGACGCGGCGCGCGACGTCGGTGCCGACCTCATCTTCTTGATGGCCGACGACGCCGACTGGCCCCAGCAGCTCTACGGCAAGCTCGGGTTCGATCCGGTCGGGCACTTCCGCCAGTTCCGGAAGCCGCCTCCCGGGAAGAGGGACCGTTGAGCGTGCGCGCCCGGCCTCCCGGCCCCCACGCCGAGGTCCGGTAGCATCCGGCCGAGCCATGTCGTTCATCGAGGACGTCGACGCGCGCGAGATCCTCGACTCTCGCGCGAACCCCACGATCGAGGTGGAGGTCGTCCTCGACGACGGCGCGTTCGGCCGCGCCGCGGTCCCGAGCGGGGCCTCGACGGGTGAGCACGAGGCGTTGGAGCTCCGCGACGCCGAGCCCGGTCGCTACCACGGCAAGGGCGTGCTCCACGCGGTCGCCAACGTGAACGGGCCGATCGCGGAGGCGGTGCGCGGCCTCGACGCCTTCGATCAGCGTGGGGTGGATCGCGCGCTGATCGACCTGGACGGGACGGCGACCAAGAGCGGGCTCGGGGCCAACGCGGTGCTCGGCGTGTCGCTGGCGGTGGCCAAGGCTGCGGCCGACTCGGCGGGCCAGCCGCTGTACCGGTACCTCGGGGGCCCGAACGCGCACGAGCTTCCGGTCCCGATGCTGAACGTGATCAACGGCGGCGCCCACGCCGACAACGAGCTCGAGCTCCAGGAGTTCATGCTGATGCCGGTGGGCGCGGCCTCGTTCTCGGAAGCCCTCCGGTGGGGTGTCGAGTGCTTCCTGGCGCTGCGCGATCTGCTGCACGAGGCCGGGATGTCGACGGCGGTCGGCGACGAGGGGGGCTTCGCCCCCCAGGTCGCGACCGCCGACGACGCCCTCGGCTTCCTGGTCCGCGCGATCGACGCGGTCGGGCTCGAGCCCGGCGGTGAGATGGCGATCGCCCTGGACCCTGCGGCGTCGGAGTTCTACAAGGACGCGCGCTACCACGTGCAGGGGGCGGATCGCACCGCCGACGACATGACCGCATTGTGGTCGGAACTGCTCGACCGCTATCCGATCGTTTCGATCGAGGATCCACTCGCCGAGGACGACTGGGATGGCTGGGTCACCCTCACCCGGGCGCTGGGACCCCGGGTGCAGGTCGTGGGCGACGACCTCTTCGTCACGAACACGGAGCGTCTCGAGCGCGGGATCCGCACGACCTCGGCCAACGCGATCCTCGTCAAGGTCAACCAGATCGGGACGCTCACCGAGACGCTCGACGCGATCGAGACCGCGCAGCGAGCGAGCTTCGGCGTCGTCGTATCCCACCGGAGCGGCGAGACCGAGGACACCACGATCTCCGACCTCGCCGTGGCGACGAACGCCGGCCAGATGAAGTCGGGCGCGCCGTCGCGGGGGGAGCGGACCGCCAAGTACAACCAGCTCCTGCGGATCGAGGGTTCGCTCGGGGAGGCGGCCGCGTTCGGCTCGCCCTTCGGGGGGCGACCACCGGGCGGCCCGTTGCCGACGGCGACATGAGCGCGCGGGCCACGGCGACTTCCCCCGGCGGAGCCCGGGGGAAGGAGCGCAGCCGAGCGAAGGAGGCCGGACCGCGGATGCGTGCGACGCCGCGCGCGTCGATCCTGCTGTTCGCGGTGTTCCTCGCCGTGGTCTTCGCGGTCGCGCCGATGAGGGCGTACTTGCACCAGCGCGCCGAGCTCTCGGACCTGCAGCGTCAGGCCGACCAGCTCGAGCAGCAGAACACCGCGCTCGAACGGCGGATCGCGGATCTGAACGATCCGGCGACGCTCGAGCGGCTCGCCCGCGAGTGCCTGGGGATGGTCGAGCCGGGCGAGATCGCCTTCGTCCCGATCCCCAAGGGTCGCGCGCCGACCCCGCCGGACTGCGGCTGAGCGCCGGCCTCAGCTCGCGTCGAACGCCAACACCACCGAGTCGCAGACCCGCTCGTACCCGATCCGCTGATAGATCGCGTTCGAGGTGGGGTTCTCCAGATCGGTGTGGAGGAAGCAGAAGCGTCGGCCGTTCGAGAGCTGGTCGCGGCTCACCGAGGCGACGAGCGACGTAGCGTAGCCATGACCGCGCAGGTCGAGCGGCGTGTACACGGGGCCGATCCGGATCCCGTTCGGCGTGAGCCCTCCCACGCCGGTCATCGACACGGGGCGGCCCGCATCCTCCCACAGCCAGAAGCCGCCTTCTTCGGAAGAGAAGACGGTCGATGCTCGGCGGGCGCGCTCGCCGGGTTCACCCCTCAGCTCGGGCGGCACGACCTCTGCGTCGAAGTCCGCCAACCATCCGAGGATGAGCTCGAGGTCGTCGGGGCCCTCGCCCCTTCGCGCGTTGCCCGGCGCCGTCGGGACGTCGCGGACCGAGCGCAGCAGGTAGACACCTTGGCCCATCACGCGCCGCACCGCTCGTCCCGCGAGGCCCGACCACGCTGCCGCGAACGTGTCCGCCTCGGGGACGGCCGCCGTGACGCCGGGCAACCGGATCTCCGCGTCCACGAGCGCGCGAGCGAGGACCCCGACCGCGGCCCGATCGGCGGGTCGCGCCAGGACGAGGTTATGCGGTGGGGTCTGCAGAGCGGCGCCGACCACGGTCCCCGCATGCTCGACCGCCCAGAGCTCCATCTCGGGGTAGACGGATGGGTGTCGGATCAGCGTGCTCGCGATCCCGAATGGAAGATCGTGGCGGGCCTCGTCGCGGAGGAGGAGCGGCCGGACGGCGTCGAGCCAGACCTCCGGGCCCTCGAAACGCTTCGCCTCCATCAGAGGATGCTACGTGACTCGATTGACGGCAGATGGCCTGGTCACGCACACTTGCCCCGCGTCCGGGAACGGCTCGGACCGACGGAAGGAGACGGCGACATCGCAGAGATCGAGGTTGGTGCGACCATCACGGGAACCGTGGCGCGCATCGAGAACTACGGGGCGTTCCTGCAGCTCGAGGACGGACGGATGGGTCTGGTCCACATCTCCGAGATCGACAGGAACTACGTGAAGGACGTCCGCGAGCATCTCCGCGAGGGTGACGCCGTCGAGGCCAAGGTCGTTGCGATCAAGGACGACGGCAAGATCGATCTCTCGATCAAGGCGCTCCAGGATCCGCCGCCGCCACGCGCACCGCGCCGCGGTTCGGATCCGGGGTTCGAGCAGATGCTGAAGAAGTTCATGAAGCAGAGCGAGGAGCGGCAGGTCGACTTCCGGCGCGCCACCGAGCACAAGCGCAAGTAGGAGGCGTCTCGGGCGGCGCCCGACATGCCGAGTCGTCAACGGCGATTGCGGTCGTGAGGATGCTGACGATCGAGGCTGCTGGAAGAGCGGCAGGGACGTCAACCGGTTGACGAACACGCGATCCGGCGTCGAGCACGGCGAACTGCGCGCAGCGGATCTCGCGACCGTCGCCGAGCAGCTCGGCCGCGAGCCTACGATACCGTTCACCGTGGTCGCCCGATGCACCGGTGGTCATCCGCTCGTGATCCGCAACGCACCGTTCGAAGCCGATGGCGCGCCGTTCCCGACCACCTACTGGCTGACCTGCCCCGAGACCGTTCGCGCCGTCTCGCGCTTCGAGTCGGATGGCTGGATCGGCAGGCTCAACGACCGGTACGACGCCGAGAGGGACTTCCGGGCACGGGTCGACGCGGCGCATGAAGTGGCAGCCGAGGATCGCGCGCGCGATCTGCCGGAGGCGCGGGGATGGGGTGGCGTCGGCGGCACTCGGAGGGGCGTGAAGTGTCTCCACGCTCACTACGCGAACCACATCGCCGGCGGGGACGACGTGATCGGGGGATGGGTCGCGGAGCGGATCGAGCCCATCCATCCCGAAACTCGGAGCGGACGCGTCGCCGCGATCGACCAGGGAACGAACTCTTGCCGGCTCACGATCCGGGAGCCCGCTGCCGATCCCACCGAGGAGCCCACCGAGCTCGCCCGCGACATGATCATCACGCGTCTCGGGCAGGGCGTCGATCGGACCGGCAGGTTCGATCCGGACGCCCTGGCCCGGACGGTGTCGGTGATCGAGCGGTACTGCCGTCGTGCGCGCGCGCTCGGCGCCGAACGCATCCGCGTCGGCGCCACGAGCGCGACGCGCGACGCCGAGAACCGGGGCGAGCTCGCGACCGCCGTCCGCGAGCTCGCCGACTCCGACCTCGAGGTCATCTCAGGCGAGCGCGAGGCAGCCTTGTCGTTCCTGGGCGGTACGAGCGGGCTGGACGCGGACGACGGTCCCTTCCTCCTCCTGGACATCGGCGGAGGATCCACCGAGTTCGTGATCGGGACCCGGCCCGGAGTCGCTGACGACGCGATCAGCATCCAGATGGGGTCGGTCCGTCTCACGGAGCGCGCGATCCGCGAGGACCCGCCGGCCACCGAAGACCTCAAGCGGCTGCGGGCGCTCGTCACCGACGGCATCGAGCGAGCCGCGCGGAACGTTCCGATCGAGCCCGCGCGCACCTTCGTCAGCGTCGCCGGCACGGCGACCACGATCCAGGCGATCGCGCTCGGCCTCGGCCGCTACGACCCAGATCGGATCCATCGATCCTGGCTCGCCGCCGCCGAGGCCGAGCGCGTCCTCGCCACGCTCGCGGGGATGACGAACGCGGAGCGGGCCGCGATCCCCGTGATGGCTCCCGGACGAGGCGACGTGATCGTCGCGGGGGCGGTGATCCTCGTCGAGGTGATGCGCCGCTTCGGCTTCGCCCGCACGCTCGTCTCCGAGACGGACATCCTCGACGGTCTGGCGTTCGAGGCCCTGGGCGTCCGGTAACCTGACCCGCCATGCCCAGCAGATCCCGCGAACGTCAGCTCGCGAAGCTCGCCGCCCGCCGCAAGGCCGAGCAGACGTCCGCCCAGCGCCGGAAGCGGGTCACCGCCGGGATCGTCGGCGCGGTGGTCGGGCTCGCGTCGATCGGCGTCGGCGTCGCGTTCTTCGTGGGCGGTGGCGACGACAACCCCGTCGCGAGCGGCTCGCCCACGGCGTCCGCCACCGCGTCACCCGCGTCCGGGGGGCTGCCGACCAAGACCGGAACCGTGACGCCGCAGGCGGATCCGGCCAAGGAGGTCGCGTGCGGCGGGACGCGGCCGGCCGAGGCGGACGCGCCGAAGCCGCAGTTCGACACGGCCCCCACCGCGAAGCAGATCCTGAAGAGGGACACCGTGTACACGGCCGTGATGGAGACGTCGTGTGGCACGATCACGATCCGGCTCGACTCGACCGACGCGCCGCAGACCGTCGCCAGCTTCGTGTTCCTGGCCGACAAGGGGTACTTCGACGGGCAGTTCTTCCACCGGGTCGTCGACTCGATCGACGTGATCCAGGGCGGCGATCCCCTGGGGACGGGCGGCGGTGGCCCGGGCTACTCGATCCCCGATGAGCTCACGGGCAAGGAGCATTACGTCGCCGGCACCGTCGCGATGGCGAACGCCGGTTCCGGAACCGGCGGGAGCCAGTTCTTCATCATCGCGGGGCCCGACGGGACCAACCTCGACGGCAACCCGAACTACACGATCTTCGGCAAGGTGGTCGGGGGTCTCGATGTCGCCAAGACGATTAACGCGTTGATGCCGAAGGGACAGAAGAACTACGACGGGGCTCCGACCGAGGCCGTGTACCTCGACGAGGTCACGATCGAGACGGCCAAGGCGCTCGCCTCCTCGCCCAGCGCGTCGCCCTCGCCCTAACCGTCGGACGCCGCGAGCCATGCGTCGATCTCGGACCGGATCGCGGACTTCGTCGCATCGTCCGCGAAGCTCGCGTTGACGGCGGTGGCCGTGACCGCTGCGAGCTCCTCGTCGCCGAACCCCCACGTCACGCGCGCGGCTTCGTACACGGAGTCGAGCCACGCGCCGAACATGGACGGGTCGTCCGAGTTGAGCGTCACGACCACCCCCGCATCCCGCAGCCGCGAGAAGGGATGATCCTGCAGGGACGCGTAGACGCCGGTCGCCACGTTGGACAGCGGGGAGACCTCCAGCGCGATCGCCCGCGCGGCGAGCTCGTCGACCAGGCGCGGGTCCTCGATGGACCGGACGCCGTGGCCGATCCGATCCGGTGCGTAGTGTTCGAGCGTCTGCCACACGTTCTGCGGTCCCGCCCACTCGCCCGCGTGGGGCACGGATCGCAGCCCGGCGTCCCGGGCTCGGACGAAGATCGGCGCGAAGTCCGCGACCGGCGCGCGCTCGCTGCCGGCGGCGTTGAGCGCCACGACGCCGCGGCCGGCGAACTTCGTCGCGACCTCGAGCGTGCGCTCGGCCTCCTCCAGCCCGAAGTCGCGCACGACGTCGGGCGTCAGCTGGACGCGGACCCCGTGACTGCGGGCGCCGGCGTCGAGACCGTCGAGCACGGCCTCGATCGGCCCGAACCAGTCTCCGAGCCGCGCCGCGTGGTTCGCCGGGCTGAAGACCGCTTCGGCGTAGCGGACCCCGGCTCCGGCGAGGTCCCCGCAGAACTCCTCCGCGATCCTCCGGAAATCGTCGAGCGTGGTCAGCAGCGCGCACGTCTCGCCGTAGTTGTTGATGAAGTCCATGAACCCGTCGAACCGCCAGGCGTCCCCGTCGAGGCCGTGCGGGGTCGGAGAGCCGTTGCGGTCCGCGAGCTCGTGGACGGTCCGGGTTCGGATCGATCCCTCGAGATGGACGTGGAGCTCGGCCTTCGGGAGGGCTCGGAGGTCGCGCATGGCCCGATGGTAGCGTCGGCTTCGTGAAGGGTGGGCGCCGGGCGCTGTTGCTCCTGACGCTCGTGGCCTGCTCCTCACCGGCGCCGACCCCGACGCTGCGATACCAACCCTCTGATCTGGCGTCGATCGTGTTGCTGCCGGCGGACGCGCCGCCGGGGCTCGGCTACGTCCCGCAGTTCTCCGGCGATCAGGATCTGGACGCGTTCGCCCGCAACGCCCAGGAGAAGGCGGCGCTGACGGCGGACGGCTTCGAGCTCGGGAACGGGGCCCTGTTCGTGCCGAGCGACCGGGTGGCGGGAGGGCACCTCACCGCGCACGATCCGATCGTGCAGGGCACGGCGGCGGTGTTCGCGCGCGACGACGGAGCGGCCGCGTCGCTCGCCCGGTTCCTGGACGATCTCCGCGCTCGACAGCTCCCGGGTGCCCGGGATCGCCCCGCGATCGCCTTGGGGGACGAGGCGTACCGGCTCGACTCGACGAACGCCGACGGCGCGGCCGTGACGATCCTCGGATGGCGGCGCGCGAACCTCGTCCTGATCGTGATCGGGACCTCGTATCCCGCGGCGTCGGTCGAGGAGCTTGGCCGGCTGATCGACGGCCGTGCGGCCGGGATCGGGTGATGGGCAGGTACACGTACGGCGACTCGGCGCTCGCGGCCGAGCGTCTGCGACTCGTGGCTCGGATGTTCGAGCCGACGACGCGATCGTTCCTCGAAGCCGTGATCGATCGATCACCGGCCCTCGCGGTCGATCTCGGCTGCGGACCGGGGCACACGACCCGTCTGCTCCACCGGGTGACCGGAGCGCGATCGACGGTCGGGCTCGATCGGTCGGAAGCCTTCGTCGCCGAGGCTCGCCGGGACGAGCCGGCCGGGGTCTCGTTCACGGTCCACGACGTCACGACCGTGCCGTTCCCGACCGAGCCGGCCGACGTCGTGTACGCGCGGCTCCTGCTGGCCCACCTCGCGGACGTCGAAGGGGTGGTCCGCCGATGGTCAACTACGTTGACCATCGGTGGGCTGTTGCTGGTGGATGACCTCGAGGGGCTCGACGCGCCCGAGCCCGCGTTCCGCCGGTACCTCGACGACGTCGCGATCGCGGTCGTGAAGGCCCAAGGGGGCGACCTCTTCGTTGGCCCGCGCCTGCACCGGATGCGTGATCCGGCCGGATGCGAACGGATCAAGGACGAGGTGGCGACGTTCTCGCCTCCTGCGTCGCTCACCGCGCGGGCCTTCGGGATGAACCTGGCCGTCCTCGTCGAACGTGGGGAGACGGAGTCGCGCCCGGACCTGGCCGCCGCGCTCGACGAGGTTGCGTCGGGGCGGCGGAAGGGGCGCCAGGCCACCTGGCGCGTGCGCCAGGTGGCCTGGCGCCGCACCTCGGGTGCACCTATCGCTTGATCTGGCCGCTTGATCCTGGCCGCTTGATCCTGGCCGCTTGATCCTGGCCGCTTGATCCTGGCCGCATGATGTTTGAATCGGCCTAGGTCGACCGATACCGTCGGGACGACGTGACGCCCGACGCGATCGCCCCCCCGTTCTTCCTCGCCGCCGCGCTCCTTGCGGTCTCCGGCGCCCTCAAGGTGGTCCGTCCGCGCGCGACCGCGCAGGCGATGCTGGACGTCGGGCTGCGCGGGTCGGGCGCGCTCGCGCGCGGCCTCGGTTCGGTCGAGGCGGCAGCCGCGGCCTGGGCGATCCTCGCCCCCGCCGCGGGCGGCGCGCTAGCGCTTTCCTCCGCCTACTTCGGGTTCGCCGCGTTCCTCGCGTATGTGCTGAAGACCCACCCCGACGCCGGCTCGTGCGGCTGCGCCGGCTCGAAGGCGGTCCCGCCGAGCCTCCTGCACCTGACGCTCGACCTCGGGGCGGTCGTCGTCGGGTTGGGGTACGCCGCTGCGTCCGGCCCGTCCGCAGCCGCGTGGAGCGCAAACCTCGGAGCGGCCTCCGTCCTCGTCCTCGCCGGGCTCGGCGTGGCAGGGTGGCTCACCTCTGTGGCGGTCACCGAGGCGCCGGGCGCCTGGCGCGCATGGGCGCCACCCGAGCACGTCCACGATCCGGACCGCCGCGACGACCACGACGCGACCGCCGAGGCCGCGCTCGCGTCCGCGGGGATCGGCCCCGGGCACCCTAGCCTGTGGCCCGGCGCCGACACGGAGGCGCTCGCGTGAGCGCGGTCCTCGATCGAGCGCTCCGGCTCGTCGGCACGCGGGGAGCAGGAGAGACGACGACCGCCCCGCGCGGCCTCGAGCGGTTCGCCCGCGCCGCGAGCGCGTTCTCGGTGGCACCGATCAGCTACACGGCGCGGCCGGTGGAGGCGACGGCCGTCGTCCGGCGGACGTGTGCGAACTGCCCACCGGGCAGCCGGTGCTGCGGGGCGTACACGGCGTTCTGTTGCACCCTTCCCGGCGGTTCGAACTTCGGCTGCCCGCCGCACACGTTCGTGGGCGGGTGGTGGCAGTGCAACTACGGGCACGCGAACCTGTGCGGGACGACGAACCTTCGCTACTACCTGGACTGCTCCATCGATCCGGGGCGGGCCTGCCCGGGCGGGTGCCATTGCGGCGATCAGCGATGCAACAACTTCAAGACGTGCTGCGTCGTCTTCCGCTACGGCAACTGCAACACCCAGATCGCGCACGTGACGCCGATCCAGTGCCGGCTCGTGACCTGCGTGATCCCGTGTCGGATCGACTGCCTCAACTGCAACTGCGGCGCCGCGTACGACCAGCACACCTGTCAGCACGAGGCGGGTTGCCTGTAGATGCTGACCGCCCTCGTCGTCGTGGAGACCCTCGTGCTGGCGTTGCTGTCGGTGATCGTCGTCGCCCTCCTCCGCAGCCACGCGGAGATCCTCCGGAGGCTCCCGGACCCGGGGGGCGATCACGCCGACGAAGACCGGGCCGGCGGCACGATCGTGGTCCCCGACGCGCCGGCGATCCCGGAGCACCTTCCGTCCCCGCGTCGTTGGGCGACCGAGGCGCACGACATCTCGGGGACGAGCCTCGACGCCGACCCCGTCGTGGTCTCGATGCGTTCAGGCACGGACACGGTCGTGGCGTTCCTCTCGACGGGGTGCCTGACGTGCCGGACGTTCTGGGACGGGCTCCGGCCCGAGGTGCGCCAGCCCTTCCCCGGCGACCCGCGGGTCGTGGTCGTCGTGAAGGACCCCGCGTTCGAGAGCCCGTCGAAGCTCCGTGAGCTGGCGCCCCCCGACGTCACGGTGGTGCAGTCGTCGGCCGCGTGGGAGGACTTCGGGGTCTCGATGTCGCCGTACTTCTGCTTCGTCGACGGCGCATCGGGGACCGTGCGGAGCGAGGGATCGGCGATGGGCTGGGACCAGGTCGCGTCGCTGCTCCGCGATGCTTTGCTCGACGAGGAGGTGGCCGCGCGCCGATGACCCTCGGGGCGGTGGGGTGACCGGTGGTCGCGGTCGTGGCCGTCGGGATGACGCTCGCCGTCGCGGCGGGGATCCGGTCGACGTGGTCGCCGTGAGGAGCGTCGATGCTGGGGAGCATCACCCCGCTCGGGGAGCGGGGACGCGGATCGAGGTGGTGGCTGACGGTGGTCGCCTACGTCGTCGGCTCGATCGTCGGTGCGGTCGCGCTCGGGGCATCGTTCGGTTGGCTGGGGGGAGTGGCCACTCCGGCCGGGAGCGCGGGTGCGCGTCTCCTGGCGCTGGGTCTGGTCGTGATCGCGGGTCTGGGGCTCGACCTGGGCGCGCTCGGTGTCCGGTTGCCGACCGTGCGGCGGCAGGTCGATGAGGGCTGGCGGGCTCGCTACCGAGGGTGGGTGTGGGGCGCCGGCTACGGCGTCCAGCTCGGGATCGGGGTGGTGACGATCGTCACGACCTCCACCATCTACGCGACGTGGGTCTCCGCGCTCCTGTCCGGAGGCGCGATCGCCGGTGCGGCGATCGGCGCAGCGTTCGGACTCGCGCGAGCGCTCCCCGTGCTTTCGGTCGCCGGCGTTCGTCGGCAGGACCAGCTGCTGCGCGTGGACGCCGTCGTGGGCCGTCTCGCGGTACCCGCCCGGCGCGCGACCTACGCGACCGGCGTCGCCATCGCCACCGCCGCGTTCCTCGGAGCCGCCCGATGGTGAGGCTCGCCGGCCACGGGCTCGCGATCGAGGTGCACCGCGGGTGGGAGGCGCGCCTGTGGCGTCCGCGCGTCGAGCCGCCGACTACCGCCGGGCCGGTGGTCCGGCTGGCCAACTTCCCGCTGCCGAAGACGCGGGACACGTATGCGGCCGAGGTCGCCGAGGTTCTCCTGCCCGGCCACGTGCTCGTCTCGTTGATCGAGTTCGACCGCGCGGCGGCGAACACCGAGCTGTACGCGGCGCGCGGTGCGCCGCGCCTTCGGGTCGAGGATCTCGACCCGAAGGCGCTGCAGTCGTCCGGTCCGGGGAGGTT
>JBKOZW010000165.1:0-6363 GCA_046726095.1 Actinomycetota bacterium | reverse complement strand
TCCGCAGCTGAACCCACCGGACCGCGCTCGCAGCGCCGATGATGCCGACGACGAGCGCGAGCGACGCCGAGGCGGCCACGAGCACGCGGACCCATCGCGCGGGAGCCGAACCTGAGGGTGCCATACGGCCTCAGCGTAGCGGCGGCCCCGCCGACGCCGGCCGGTGGACGTGTGACGTTCGCGTGCTGAGACTGTGACGGGAACGCGTGTGCGATGATTCGCGGCGCACGTCCGGACGCATAGCGAACGACGGCTCGGGGAGGACGGGGAGATCGGCGCGTTGGAGCCGACGTCGGTGCTGCTCGTGGGCCTCGGCGAGACCGAGGCCACGGCGGTCGCCTCGGATGATGGGTTCGCCGTGACCGTCGTCCCGTCGATCGAACGGGTCCGCGGGGCCGATGTGGTCGTGATCGCGCTCGCGGGTGAGGCTCCCCTCGACGTGATCCGCCGGGTGCGATCGCTGGAGCCGGGGGCGGCCGTCGTCGTGGTCACCGAGCCTTCGCACGATGCGGACGGAGCGGTCGCGCTGCACGCCGGGGCCGAAGACCATCTGATCCGCGACGAGCTGCTGCCGGCGCTCCTGCCCAGGGCGATCCGCTACGCGGTCGCGACGTACCGGATGCGCCGAGAGCTCGTGACGGTCGACGAGGTGTCTGCGCTCCTCAACCTGCGTGGTTTCGCGCCGATCGCCGAGCATCACCTCCGGATGGCTGATCGAGCCGCGAAGCCTGTGGTGTTCGTGTCCGTCCGTGTCGAGGAGCGCGACGAGGGCGGCGGTGTCGCGGACGAGCTCGTCCGCGACGCCGCCGCCGTCGTGCTGGACTCGGTCCGTGACTCCGACGTCCCGGGACGGATCGCACCGGATACCTTCTGCATCCTTTTGACCGGTGACGCCGACGGCGCGGAGACGACGGTCCTGTCGCGCCTCGTGGAGGCCATGGCCCTCCACGACGCTCGACGCGACCCGCCCCGTTCGCTGAAGCTGTCGCTCGGGACCGCCCGGTACGAGCCGGGGAGCGGCGTGCATCTCGCCGAGCTGCTCGAGGGAGCGCTGCGCGGGCTGGGCCGGCCGGCCGGGGCGTGAGCGATGGAGGCCGAGGTCATCCGGGAGGGCTTCGGCCGCGGATACCCAGCGGAGCACGTCCGGACCCTCGATGGCTGAGGAACTCTCCGCCGCGCGCGACCGGCAGCTCCTCCGACGGATCCAAGGAGGAGACGAGGAGGCGTTCCGAACCCTTTTCGCGGCCTACGGCCCCTCGGCGATGGCGCTCGCGTCGCGCGTGCTCCGGCAGACGCATCTCGCGGAGGAGATCGTGCAGGAAGCGTTCTTAACGCTCTGGCTGAGCACCGAGCTCTACGACGAGCGACGCGGCTCGGTGAAGGCCTGGCTCATGACCATGGTCCATCACCGGGCCGTCGACTCGGTCCGCCGCGAAGAGACACAGCGCCGCCGCGCCGACGAGGCCATGGGGGGGATACGCGAGGAGACCGAGGATCCCTCGGGCGACTTCGTCGAGGCCGTGGCGGCCTCGGGCGAACGCGCTGCCGTCCGCGCCGCCTTGGACGCGTTGCCGCCGGAGCAGCGCGAGGTGCTGGGATCGATGTACTTCGACGGGTTGTCGCAGACGCAGATCGCGGAGAGGACCGGCACCCCGCTCGGCACCGTCAAGTCGCGCGCGTTGCTCGGCATGCGGAGGATGCGCGCCGAGCTGGAGAGGCTGGAGCGATGAGCGCCCGCGACCACTCGGTGATCGAGGAGCTGCTCGCCGTTCGGGCGCTCGGCGGGCTCGAACCCGAAGAGGACCTCGCCCTGCAGCGCCTGATGGCCACGCATGGCCCCGATTGCGAGGAGTGCCGCCGACTCCAGGACGAGTTCGAGGCGACCGCCGGACTGCTCGGGTTCGGCCTCGACCCGGTCCCGGTGGACCCGCGGATCGCCGAGCGGATCCTGGCGCGGCCACGGCCGACAGCTGCTGGCGAGGCGTCGGCGCAGCGCCCGGGTCGCAGGTGGCCGGCCCTGGTCGCGGTCGCGGCCGCCGTCGTCCTCGTGCTCACGAGCATCGCGCTGTTCCGCCCGCGGACCCAGACGATCGCGGGGGCGAGCTTCGCGCAGCAGGTGATCGCGTTCGAGGGCGGGACCGGCGAGATCGCGATGGCGTACTCCCCCGGCGAGCCCGGCGCGCTGATCGTCGGGCGCGACCTCCCGTCTCCCGGCGCCGACCGGATCTACGAGATCTGGGCGATCACGGGAACGACGCCGGTGTCCGCCGGGTGCGTCTCGCCGACGGACGGCCGGCTTGCGACGTTCACCGAGTTGGACGTGAGCAGCAGCGACCTGATGGCGATCACCGTCGAGTCCTCGTCGTGTCCGTCGGCGCCCACGACGCAACCGGTCTACACGGCGACGCTCGCCTAGCGCCTTCCTCGGGAGAACGCAGACCATAGAGAGCTGATCGGTTTGCGTGGAGCATCGAGGTAGGTAGTTGACTGCTCTCGCTCTTGGAAGGGTGGGGGACGGGTTATCCGGCCCTGGATCTCGGCCTTGTGCTCGAGGGCCTGGGTGGGGTGTCCGTCGGGCGTGGGCGTTACGTGGACACGGATAGATCGGTCGGGTGGTTACAGCACGCCGCACTGGAACCGGATGTCCACGTAGCCCGCAGCGGGAACCGAGACCTCCATCGACTGGCACCGTGTATCGCCGCTCCTAGGGACAAGTTCGTACGTGCCTGGATCGAGCGCAAGGTGGAAGCCTTCACCTTCACCGAACGAGACAGACGCCACACGATCTCCTTTCCGGGTCCATGCCACGACCTCCCCGGGCTCCGGATGGTTCCTGGTCCCTCGTGGGTCCATGCCGCCCAGATATATGAGATCGCCTCGGACGCCCGAGGTTGGCTTGGTGAAGAAGAGCACGGCGCCGACACCCATGATCGTGATGCCGATCAGGCAAGCGATGACGACCTTCTCCACCGCGTTCACCATTCGCATGATGAATCAGCTTGCTCGCACCCGCCAGCCGGTTCGGTTGGCTGAGTGGGCGGTCACTTGGCATGGGCGTCGTGGATAGCCCGTGACTGGTTGAGCTCGCCTCGCGAGCCGACCTGCCAGCCTGCGGGGTTGGCCCGCCCCCAACTTATAACGTCAAGCGGCGCCCAAGAGGTCAAGTTGACGTAGTGCCAACTCAGCACGACTTCGAACACGTACAGGGTGAATGCCGCCAAGAGGATCACGAATGGGATCGAGAGCACGAGTGCCGAGCGGAGGGCGCCTCGTCCCTGCCAGGCTGCGTGAAGGGTCGCCACGAGCATGAGCGTGACAGCTCCCACCAGCATCAGTCCCGGATCGATCCACGATCCGTCTCGAGCCAGTGCGCCATCTCGACCTTGCGCGCCGGGGCCCATTGGCCTTCGTCGGCCGTCTGTACGGCGAAGGCCATCACCGCGATCCCCGTTGTGTAGGCGGCAACCAGTCCGATGCGTCGGATGATCTTCCGTTCCCCGGGCATCCCGTCCGCGATCGTCGCCATTGAGCCAGCGCATGTCGCAGGCGTACTCAAGCGAGCGTTGGTTCCCTGACGAATCCATGGTGACCCGGTGGAGGCGGTGCAGCAGGGGCCTCGTACCTGAGCTGATGCGCAAGTGGGCCTGCCGCTGGGGTGGACGATCCTGCGTGCCCCAGGCGCCCCTAGCTCAGAGCCCCGCCGAGTCCGGCGTCGCGGAGCATCTGGTCGAGGACGAGGTTGAGCACGCCGCCCGCGCGGAGGTACTCGACCTCCGCCTCCCCGTCGACCCGCAGGATCGCGGGGAAGGTCGCCGTCGTCCCGTCGCCGTTGGCCGCCTCGACCGTCACCGCCTGACCGGGCTCGATCCCGCCGGCGAACCCGCGCACGCTGAACGTCTCTTGACCGGTCAGGCCGAGCGAGGCCGCCGAGGTGCCTTCGAGGAATTGGAGCGGCAGGATCCCCATCCCGACCAGGTTCGACCGGTGGATCCGCTCGTAGCTCTCTGCGATCGTGAAGCGCACGCCGAGGAGGTCGGGGCCCTTCGCCGCCCAGTCGCGGCTCGATCCGCTGCCGTACTCCTTGCCTGCGATCACGGCGAGCGGGACGCCCTCCTCGCGGTACCGCTCGGCCGCGTCGAAGACCGACATGACCTCGCCGCTCGGGAGTTGCGTCGTCCACGAGCCCTCCGTCCCGGGCGCCAGCTCGTTCCGGAGACGGATGTTCGCGAAGGTCCCGCGCATCATCACCTCGTGGTTGCCGCGGCGCGCGCCGTAGGAGTTGAACTCGCCCGGCGAGACGCCGTGGTCCTGCAGGTACCGGCCCGCCGGCGAGTCGGCCTTGATCGTGCCCGCCGGCGAGATGTGATCCGTGGTGATCGAGTCGCCGACCCGCACGAGCACGCGGGCGCCCTCGATGTCCTCGATCGCCCGCGCTCCCTCACGAACGAAGAAGGGAGGCTCCTGCACGTAGGTCGAGGCCGGGTCCCATGCGTAGACCGGCCCGGCCGGGGTCGGGAGCGACCGCCATCGTTCGTCGCCCTCCCAGATCTGGCCGTACTCCCGCACGAACTGATCCTCGGCGATGGCGTCGGCCATCGCGGCCGCGATCTCGGCCGGCGCCGGCCACACGTCCCGGAGGAAGACGGGACCGTCGTGCCCGTCGCCGAGCGGCTGCCGGGTCAGGTCGATGTCGACCGAGCCCGCGATCGCATACGCGACGCAGAGCGGAGGCGACGCGAGGTAGCTGGCACGAACCTGCGGGTGGATCCGGCCTTCGAAGTTGCGGTTCCCCGACAGTACCGCGACGACGTTGAGGTCTCCCTCCTCGACCGCGGCTGCGACCCTGTCCGGCAGGGGCCCGGAATTCCCGATGCACGTCGTGCACCCGTACCCAACGAGACCGAATCCGAGCTTCTCCAGGTACGGCGTCAGTCCCGAGCGGTCAAGGTATTCCGTCACGACGCGCGACCCCGGGGCGAGAGACGTCTTGACCCATGACTTCGTCTCGAGGCCCGCTTCGACCGCCTTCCTGGCGAGGAGACCGGCCGCGAGCATCACGGACGGGTTGGAGGTGTTCGTGCACGACGTGATCGCCGCGATCACGACGGAGCCGTGTCGCACCAGATCACCGTCCAGCGAGACGGGGGTCTCTTCACCGGGCGCGATCGTGGCATCGGTGTCGACGGCGCTGCTGGGGTTACCTCCCTCGGCCTCGAACCGGCCGAGGTCGACGGGCCGAGGGTCGGGCTCGAGCCGGTCACGAAACGCCCCGACGAAGGAGTCCCAGACGTCGACGAGCGCCACTCGGTCCTGCGGTCGCTTCGGCCCCGCGACCGACGGCTCCACGGAGCTGAGGTCGAGCTCAAGCGCCTCCGAGAACCGCGGATCGGGATCGCCGTCGGAACGGAAGATCCCCTGTTCCTTGGTGTAGCGCTCGACGAGGTCGACGACGTCGCCTCGGCCCGTGAACGTCAGGTAGCGAAGGGTCTCGGCATCCACAGGGAAGTACGAGGCCGTCGCCCCGTACTCGGGGCACATGTTCGAGAGCGTCGCGCGGTCGGCCACGGTCAGCGTCGACAGCCCGTCGCCGAAGAACTCGACGAACTTCCCGACAACGCCGTGGGCGCGCAGCATCTGCGTGAGCGTGAGGACCAGGTCCGTCGCCGTCGTGCCCGGCGGCAGGGCACCGGAGACCCGGATGCCGATCACGATCGGCTGGGGGAGGAACGTCGGCTGGCCGAGCATCGCGGCCTCCGCCTCGATCCCGCCGACGCCCCAGCCGAGCACCCCGAGGCCGTTCACCATCGTCGTGTGCGAGTCGGTGCCGACGAGGGTGTCGGGGAAGGCGACGCCGTCGCGCACCGCCACGACCCGACCGAGATGTTCCAGGTTCACCTGGTGGCAGATGCCGGCTCCCGGCGGCACCACCCGAACGTTGTCGAACGCCTGTTGCGCCCAGCGCAGGAGCGCGTAGCGCTCCCCGTTGCGTCGGTACTCCCACTGGATGTTCGCCTCGTACGCCCCCGGCGACCGGAACTGATCGACCTGGACGGAGTGGTCGATGATCAGGTCGACCGGCACGAGGGGGTTGACGATCGTCGGGTCCGCGCCGGCGCGCGCGACCGCGCTCCGCATCGCGGCCAGGTCCACCACCGCGGGGACGCCGGTGAAGTCCTGCATCAGGACGCGACCGGGCATGAACGCGAGGTCGCCCGCGGGTCCGGGCCAGGCCGCGAGCGCCCGAACATCCTCGTCACGAACGTCCCGCGTTCCGACTCGCCGCAGGAGGTTCTCCAGCAGGATCAGGATCGTCTTCGGCAGACGCGAGAGATCGACGCCGAGCGCGTCGAGTCGGTACAGGTC
>JBKOZW010000164.1:0-6295 GCA_046726095.1 Actinomycetota bacterium | reverse complement strand
CGCGGCCGCTCACGATCGTCCAGCCCTGGCCGATCCCAGCTCGACTTCGCATGCCGTAGGAGCCACAGGCGCATCCGGTAAGTCTGGCGCACCTGACCGAGGACGCGTGACGATGTTGTCATCAACCTGGCTTCCGCGGGTGCCCCAGACGTATCGTCCGGACTTCGGACGGATCAGCACGTCGTCCCGTGGAGGTTCCAGTGCTCGCTTCGGCCGTGAACGCATGGCTCGTGCCGGCGCTGATCTTCGTCCTCGTCATCGTCTCGAGCTGGCTGGGTCTCCGTTGGGTCAGATCGGAGCACCTCGACGCGCTCGCGTCGATCCCCCTGTTCGGCCGCCTGTCGCAGAAGCGGCTGCTCCGCGTCTTGGACTCGACCCAGAAGGTCGACTTCCCTGCCGGTGAGGTGATCGTGACGGAGGGCGAACGAGGCAAGGGCTTCTACGTGATCGAGAGGGGCACCGCGACGGTCACCGTCGACAGCATCGAGCGTACGACGCTCGCCCCCGGCGCGTACTTCGGCGAGGTGGCTGTGATCGACGGCGGCCCGCGCACGGCCACGGTGACGGCGGCGACGCGGGTGTCCACGCTCGAGATCAGCCCGGCCGCGTTCAAGAAACTCCTCGACGACGAGCCCACGATCTCCGGCGCGATCGCCGAGGAGCTCGTGGCGAAGCTGGACCGGTCCCGAGGAGGAGCGGCCGCCCGAACGGGAGTGACGAGCGCGGACCGAGCGACGTTGGAGGACCTCTGCCGGCAGCTTCGAGCCACCGAGCATCCGGATTGGGTCCAGGGTTCGACGGCCCCGCGGCGCGGACTCCAAAGGATGTTCGCGCGGACCTAGGCGGCGCCGCCGCTGACCGGTGGCAGGATCGCCACCTCGTCGCCCTCGGCGACCGGGGTCGCGCGCTCTGCGCGTTCCCCGTTGATCACGAACGAGGAGACGGCCGCGATCGCGGCGAACCGCTCCCCGTGGACCGCCGACAGCGCGTCGGCGACCTCACCGGCGGTGCGCCCGGACGCTTCCACGTGCGGGGCGCCGGCGAGCTCGCGGAGCGCGGCGAACAGCCGCACGTGAACCGTCATCGCAGGTCAAGGGTACCGGCAGTCGAGCCGACCGGATATCGTGAGGGGATCTCGATGGCGATCTGGGCCCTGCTCTCCGACCGAGCTCTGGATCGGGCGCTGCCGGCGCTCGCGGACCTTCGCGTGGACCTCAAGCACGAGCCGCTGACCATCGCCTCGCTCGATCACGCGATCGGCATCGATCCCTCGGCCGTCCTGGTGGACGCCGTCGAGAACCCGGGACAGGCCTGGACCGTGCTCGCCGAGCTTGCGACCCGCGCGTCCAAGGTCCCCGCGATCGTCATCGTCGACCGCGACCAGCTGGAGCGGTACCCGTGGCACGAGGTCGCGCACGAGCTCGTGTTCCCGGGCGCACCCGAAGCGGAGCTTCGGGTGCGCCTCGCGATGCTCCGGCGCCGTGCCGGCGCCGGAGACGGCTCCGTCGTGCGCCTCGGACCGCTCGCGATCGACACGGAGACCTACCGCGTGACCGCGAGCGGCCGGGCACTGGACCTCACGTTCAAAGAGTTCGAGCTCCTCCGGTTCCTCGCGCAGCACGCCGGGCGTGTGTACACGCGTCCGGGCCTTCTCAGGGAGGTCTGGGGCTACGACTTCTACGGCGGCACCCGGACGGTCGACGTGCACGTCCGCCGTCTCCGCGCGAAGCTCGGCCCCGAGCACGAGCACCTGATCGAGACCGTTCGCGGTGTCGGCTACCGCGCGAACGCCCAAGACTGACGCCCAGGCCGAAGGCCCGGTCCGCGAGCCCTTCGGCCTACGCATCCCCCGAGAACGCAAGACCTAGCACGCGTGCGCCAGAGGGGAAATGACTCCGACGGGGTCTGCGCCGACCAGTGCCGCGACGCCGATGACTGCGGCATGAACGGCGTCCTGAGGATCTCGGTGCTCGTCCCCCTCGCGGGACTCATCCCCCTCGGTCCCCTGATCCTCGAACCGTTCATGCGGCTCGTGCCGGTCACCGTGCGGCGCTTCGGAGAGGGCCCCGCACGAGGGGCCGGTGCGGGTCGCTAACACCGACCAACCCATCCCCCTCGGTCGCGGCCCCGGCGCCCAAGGCGCCGGGGCCGCACCACTTCTACACTCGCCGTCCTCATGACCGAGCGGTTCGACGCGGTCGTCATCGGCGGCGGTCAGGCGGGTCTCGCGACGAGCTGCGAGCTCACCCAGGCCGATGTCGACCACGTGGTGTTGGAACGCGGCCGCGTCGGGCAGACCTGGCGGGACATGTGGAACAGCTTCTGCTTGGTCACGCCGAACTGGTCGGTCCGGCTGCCCGCCCACCCGTACGACGGCGACGACCCCGACGGCTTCATGCCGCGCGACGAGATCGCCGCGTACCTCGAGCGCTACGCGGCCACGACGCGGACACCCCTGCGGGAAGCCGTCACCGTCACCGCCATCGAACCGGCCGGCGAGACCGGCTTCGTCGTCAGGACCAACGACGGGGAGATCCTGGCGGGCTCGGTCGTCGTCGCGACCGGGACGTTCGCCCGTCCGCATCGGCCCTTCGCGGACACGCTGCCCGCCGGTCTGCTCCAGATCGACGTCCGGGACTACCGTGAGCCGTCGGCGCTCCCGGACGGCGCCGTCTTGATCGTCGGCAGCGGGCAATCGGGCTGCCAGCTCGCCGAAGAACTCCTTGAGACCGGACGCGACGTGGTCCTGGCCTGCGGGAAGGCTCCGTGGTTCCTCCGCCGGGTCGGCGATCGCGACCTGGTCTGGTGGGCCGCTGAGACCGGGTTCCTCGACGCCGCCGTCGGCTCCCTGCCGGCGCCGACGGCACGCTTCACGGCGAACCCCCTCACGACGGGGCACGGCGGGGGTCGAGACCTCCACCTCAGAACCCTCGACGCGGTCGGCGTCCGGCTGGAAGGGCGGTTCCTGGGCTGGGAGGGAGGGAACTTCCGCTTCGCTCCGGACCTGTCCGACAGCGTCGCCTGGGGCGACCAGTGGTACGCGATGTTCGCCGGCCTGATCCGCAGGCTCGTGGAGGAGCGAGGCATGGAACAGGTGGACATCCCCGAGCCGGCTCGATTCGTCGACCGGTCCAGCGGATCGATCGAGGCGTCAGGGTTCGGGACGGTGATCTTCGCCGGCGGGTTCCGGCCCGACTACGGTTCCTTGATCAGAGTCGAGGGGACGTGCGACGAGCTCGGCTTCCCGATCCACGAGAAGGGTGAGAGCGCGATCCTTCCCGCTCTGTTCTACGTCGGGGTCCACTTCCTGCGGAAGCGGAAGTCCTCGATCTTCTACGGGGTGGGAGAGGACGCGGCGATCGTCGCCGCGCAGATCGCGAACGGGCGCAACGTAACCCAGAGTTAACGGCGAACGTCCCTCGACCGGGCAGGTCGGCCCCTACCCTTTGCTGCGTCGTCGAGGGGTAAGGGGGAAGGACACATGACGACGGGCAAGGACGTCATCGCCATGGCCAAGGAGGCCGGGACCGAGATCGTCGATCTCCGGTTCTGCGACCTCCCGGGGCTGATGCAGCACTTCTCGGTGCCGGTCGCCGAGCTGACGGAGTCGATCTTCGAGGATGGGATCGGGTTCGATGGCTCGTCGATCCGGGGATTCCAGGAGATCCAGGAGTCGGACATGCTCCTCGTCCCGGACCCGGACACCGCGTACATGGACCCGTTCACGAAGCACGCGACGATCAACATCAACTGCTTCGTGAAGGACCCGGTGACCGGCGAGATGTACAGCCGCGACCCGCGCAACATCGCCAAGAAGGCGGAGCTCTACCTGAAGCAGAGCGGCATCGCCGACACCTCGTTCTGGGGTCCAGAGGCCGAGTTCTACATCTTCGACTCGATCCGGTTCGACCAGAACCAGCACGAGGGCTACTACCACATCGACGCGATCGAGGGTGTGTGGAACTCGGGTCGCGAGAAGGACGGCGACGAGCCGAACCTGGGCTACAAGCCGCGCTACAAGGAGGGGTACTTCCCCGTCCCTCCGATGGACAAGTACCAGGACCTGCGCTCGGAGATGGTCCTGAACCTCGAGAAGGTCGGCATCCGGATCGAGGTGCACCACCACGAGGTCGGGACGGCCGGACAGGCTGAGATCGACATGCGGTACGACACGCTGCTCAAGACCGCGGACAACGTGCTCAAGTACAAGTACGTGGTCAAGAACACGGCCTACGCCGCCGGCAAGACGGTGACGTTCATGCCGAAGCCGCTGTTCATGGACAACGGGTCGGGGATGCACACCCACCAGTCTCTGTGGCAGGACGACGAGAACCTGTTCTGGGACGAGGTCAACTACGCCGGGATCAGCGACATGGCGCGCTGGTACATCGGCGGGTTGCTTGCGCACGCCAACTCGCTGCTGGCGTTCACCAACCCGACGACGAACTCGTACCGCCGGTTGGTGCCGGGCTACGAGGCGCCGATCAACCTCGTCTACTCCCAGCGGAACCGCTCGGCGTGCATCCGGATCCCGGTCTTCAGCCGGAACCCGGCGACCAAGCGCCTGGAGTTCCGCACGCCCGACCCCACGTGCAACCCGTACCTGGCGTTCAGCGCGATGCTGATGGCGGGTCTGGACGGGATCAAGAACAAGCTCGAGCCACCCGAGCCGATGGACAAGGACCTGTACGACCTGCCGCCCGAGGAGAAGGCGCACGTCAAGCAGGTGCCGGGGTCGCTCGAAGAGGTCCTGGACTCGCTCGAGGCCGACCATCAGTGGCTCCTCGAGGGCGGCGTGTTCACCCAGGACGTGATCGACACCTGGATCGAGTACAAGCGAACCCATGAGCTCGACGCCGTGCGGCTCCGCCCGCACCCGCACGAGTTCGCCTTGTACTACGACCTGTAAGCCACCGCCGCAGCACCCTTCCCCCGGAGGGGCGGGCCTCATCTCCGAAGAGGCCCGCCCCTCCCCCTTGTGCCCTCGATAGGCTTGGCACTTGGGCTCAACACCGGAGGTGAGGCTGATGCGGCGCCCGCTCGTTCTCGTTCTCGTCCTCTCGTTGGCCGCGGTCCTCGCCCCGGCAACGACCGCAGCAGCTGCGATCCACCAGGTGTGGCACCTCGATGAGGGGATCCGGCTCACCGCTGTGGCGGCCGCTCCCGACGGCTCGATCTACGTCGTCGGCGACCGCAGGACCTCGATCACCGTGAAGGCGTTCATCTCGAAGTACACGCCCGGCGGCGATCGGTTGTGGACGAGCGCGTGGCTGCCCAACCCCGACGCGAGCACGAACGCGGTCGCCGTCGCCGTGATGCCGGGCGGCAACGTCGCGTGGACCGGCAACGTCCAGCAGCAGTGCGAGGGGAACGGCTGGTTCGTGCAGGTCAACCGTCCGAACGGCAGCCTGGTGCGGCGCTACGTCACGCCCGGCTGGCAGTGCAGCCTCGCCGAGACCGTGACGGACATCGCGACGAGCCCCGGCCGCATCATCGTGACCGGCTTCAAGCACGGGTGCTGCGCCGACTTCTACGAGGACGGTTGGGTGCAGGCGTTCGATGCAACCGCGCATCCGGTGTGGCGGACGAACGTCGAACCCCCGGCGCCGACGCCGCATCGATACTTCGACCGCGCGACCGGCATCTCCGTGGGCTCGTCCGGGAACCTGTACGTCGCCGGCTGGGGAGCGACCCGGGCGATGCTCCACGAGACGTCGCCGATCAGAGGCACGGCGGTCATCTGGAAGCTCACACCCCGCGGGAGCAAGCTCTGGTCGCACCGGGTCGGCGCCGCGCCGATGCCGAGCATCGAGGCACCCGTCGCGATCACCGTGCGCGGCACGGCCGTCATGGTCACCGCCGGCATCCGCGGTGCGCGCGTCGCATGGTGGTCATCGGATCCATCCGACGGCTGGCTCGGCCGCTTCACGGTCGACGGCTCGCTCGTCTGGACCCACCGCTGGGACGTGAGGGACCCAGGGGGCGCGGGGCCGACCGGCGTTTCGATCGATGCATCCGGCGCGACATGGGTCGTCGGCACGCGCCGAACGGTCTCGAACCGAGGTCGCGCTCTGTTCGTCCGCCGCTACGGGAGCGGCGGTGGCCTCGTGGACAAGGCGTCGGTGCGTGGAGGCGCGCGGTACCTCAGCGGGAGCGGTGTCGCCACGCGTGCGGGTGGCGCGTACGTGACGAGCTGGTTCGGCAGGAGCCTGTCCCACGATGGCCGCCTCTGGCGGTTCCTCGCGTGAGGTCGTGGCTCGCATCGCGGGATATCGCTTCGGCCACGTGACGGTCG
>JBKOZW010000163.1:0-8003 GCA_046726095.1 Actinomycetota bacterium | reverse complement strand
TGGTGGCCCTGATCGCGGTCGTGATCATCGCGGCGGTGGCTTTCCTCGGGAAGGCCGCGAGCAACAAGTTCAGCACGGTGGGCAGCGCCGTCAACGGCGCGTAGCACCGAGTGAGCGACCGGCCCGCCGGCCGCTCGATCCTCCGGGGAGAGGCTCCAGAGGGATCGAGGGACCGGCGGTCTCGGGCACCAGGAGGCGTGACGGCCCGTGCGGGTGCCAGGGAAACGGCAGAAATGGGGTGACGGATGTTCTTACGCGTCTACTCAGGCGTTGTTGCCTGGTGGAACGTGCTGCCGGCCCGCGCTAGGGAGGAGCGTGGAGCGACGGCCGTGGAGTATGCCTTGATGCTGGCGCTGATCGCGATCGTGATCGTGGCGGCGGTGGCGTTCCTCGGGCACGCGGTCAGCAACAGGTTCAGCACCATGGGCAGCGCCGTCAACAATGCATGAGATGATTCGAGCGACCTCCGGTCGCTCAGTTTCTCGGCGCTGCGCGCCGATGAACTGAGGGACCGGAGGACGAGGGAAGAGGGACCATGAGGATCCGCGCGAGGCTGCATCGCCAAGATGGAGCCGCAGCCGTCGAGTTCGCACTGATCGTTGGCGTGCTGGCCATGCTGATCTTCGGCATGCTCCAGTTCGGACTGACCTTCTTCGAGCTCCAGAACCTCCGCGCTTCGGCTCGCGAGGGTGCCAGGATCGGCGCGGTGGGAGCCACCCCGACCGGGGTACGGAACCGGACCGCGGACGCCTCGAACGGGGCGTTCACGCAGGCCGAGGCTTCCAACCCGAACTTCGTCTTGGTCCAGTTCTCGAACACCGGAGCGACCCCGTGGGCCGACAAGACGGGGAACGCATCCCCGGTCTGCTCGGGTGGCACCGGCAACCAGACGAACGCCGCGGTGCGTGTGCAGATCTCGGTCGCAAATGCGCCGCCCCACATCCAGGACATCTTCACGGTCAACATCCCGCTCCTGCCGCCCATCACGATGCAGCCGCTCATCGACGCGCAGTTCCGGTGCGAGGGCGTGTCGTGAGCGCCACGCGGGAAGGCTCGCGCTTGCTCCGCCTCCGGGACGATGACGACGGCGTGACGCTCGTCATCGTGGTCCTGACCCTGATCGCCATGATGGGGATGCTCGTGCTGGTGGTGGACGTGGGAGGCCTCCTCTGGAAACGGCGGGAGCTGGTCAACGCGTCGGACGCAGCGGCCTTGTCGGCCGCGCACACGTGCGCTCTCAAGTCTTCCGTCGACTCCAAGACCGCCAAGCAAGCGGCGGACTTTACCGCGCTCACCAACGTGAGCGGCACGGGGCTGAACGGGACCGTCACCGACTCGGGGACGTGTCACACGGGGGCGAGCGGGTGGGTCAAGGTGCAGTACTCGCAGCCGCAGCACCTGTTCTTCGCGCCGGTGCTTGGATTCTCCAACAGCAACGGGGTCACCACGAAGGCGACGGCCGTCTGGGGACCGGCGGGCGCTGCGAACCCTGTGCCGCTGGTCATCTATCAGAACAGCTTCAACAACTGCAAGCTTCAGGACCCCACGCCAGAGCCAACCTGCTACGTATGGGAGGACAACAGCAGCACATCGGGATCCCAGAACGGCTTCGGCTTCCTGGACCTACGGACCGACAGCCCGACCCAGTACGGATGGGACTCCGTCGCTGGAGCCCCATGCTCCAATGCCGGGTCGGACGTGAAGAGCTGGATCGAGAACTACCCGAACACGAACATCGGGGACCTTCCGCTGAACTACCCGTCCGCGACGTACGTGTGCCTGATCAGCGGAGGCCGGTCGGCTGCATGGGGGAACGACGCCCAGAAGGACGGCCCCATCTACGACCTGGTCGACGACGACGATGTGGCCGATCAGAACGACGCCGAGGACATCCTGCTGTTCCCGCTGAACCGCTGCGACCCGAATAGCCCCGCTTCGTTCGGCCAGCTCGACTCCGGGACGCCGATCTCCTGCGCCAACACGCCGGAGCAGTACGACATCGTCGGGTTCGTGGCGATGAAGATCAAAGCGGTCTACACGCCGAACGAGGCGACGGGTAGCCAGGGCACCTGCAAGCCCAACAACGTGTCGGTGACGATGATCAACGGGTCGACCGTTTCGCTCAGCGCGTTCGGCATCTCGAACGGCTGCTTCACCACCGCGCCGAGCGCCTACTCCAACGTGAAGGTCACCAAGAAGCAGAACGGTCAGCCGGGACCGCAGCCTGTCCTGTGCCCCGGGGCCGCCACCGCGAGCTGCGACTTCACGGTCAGCACCAGCGGGCTCCTCACCTGGAACGCACCTGGTCCGGCAGCCGAGAACCAGCCGTACGACATCGCGTTCGATTGGGTGCTGTACGGGCCGTGCGGACCGGCCCCTACCAACAACTCGGGCCATTGCATGGTCGTCCAGGTGGTCAACGTCCAGGTGGGCGGGACGAACCCGGGTCAGGGCGACCCGAACTCCAACCTCCGAGCCGTGAAGCTCTGCGATCCGTCGATCGCGGGCTCATGTGGCTCGATCAGCGTGCCGAATCCATGAGTGGCAACGACGACGGACACAACCTGTCAAGGTCGATCACAGCGCCGGCCTTGAGGAGATATCGAAAGGGGTAGCGGGATGAGGTCTCGGGGTCTGGTGGTTGCGATCGCCGTCGTCCTCGCCGTGCTGGCGGCGGTCGGCGTGATCGTCTACACGAACAGCGTCAAAACAACTGGTGGGCAGGACACGACGGCGGTCATCGTGTCCAACCAGGACATCCCGCCCAACACCGCCCTCGACCCGCTGCTCGACGGTGGCGCGTTCCAGACGGTGAACGTCCCGAACGACACGCTCGTTGCGGGCGCCGTCACCGACGAGAGCGAGCTTCGCGGGTACACGACGGCCCAACAGATCTTCGCGAACGAGCAGATCCCGACGTCCCGTCTCGCGACGGGGACCGGGAACGCGCTCGGCATCACCGAAGGCCATCTCGGGCTGGGGATCCAGGTCGACGGGCCGGCCGGCGTGAACGGGACGATCCAGAACAACGACCACGTCGTCGTCTACGTGTCGTTCGATCAGGGCACCGTGGTCACCCGGAAGGACCTCAAGCAGCTCCTGACGCCCGCTCAGATCCAGAAGTTCACCGAGGCCTTGCAGCAAGGGAACGCGGCGACGCTCGCGAACTCCGGCGTGTTCACGATGCTCACCGATTTCACCGTGACGCTCATCAAGTCCGTCCGGGTCCTCTCGGTCACGAATCCCCCGGTGGACACCTCCACAGGCAAGCCGACGAGCGGGGTATCGAACCTCGTGCTGGACATCCTCCCGGAGGACGCGCAGTCGCTGGTGAACGCCTACAGCGAGGACGCGGTCGTCTGGCTGGGCCTGCTGCCCCCGAACGAGGACGGTTCGCCGTCAGAGGGATACAGCGAGCCGGCAGCGGTCGGAGTTCCGTTCGCCAAGGTCGTGGGGGTCGGCGGAGCGTGACGGACGCAAGCGTCGTCGCCGTCGGGACGCCGCAGTCGTTCCGCCAACAGCTCGCTCGCTCGCTCGAGCTCGAGCCGGACGAGGTCGGCTGGGTGCAGTCCGCCACGGCGGCGGAGGAGCTGCTGATCGGGCCCTACAACCCGGTCGACGTGCTCGTGCTGTCGCCGGAGGTCAAGGAGGCGGACGCGCTCGGCCTGGCCGAGTTCGTCGGCCGGACGGCGCCGGGCACGGCGATCGTCCTGGTCCGCGACCACACGTGGAACGGGCTCCTGCCGGCGGCGATGCGGGCGGGGATCCGCGACGTGGTCGACATGACGCAGGGCACCGACGAGCTGCGGGAGGCCGTGGAGCGAGCGATCGCCTGGGCGGCGAACCTCCGGTCGGCGACGACCGGCGCCAAGGCCGAGGGGGTCCGGACCAAGCGCGGACACGTCGTGTCGATCTTCTCGTCCAAGGGCGGGTCGGGCAAGACGTTCCTGACGACCAACCTCGCGACGGCGATCGCCCAGGTCACCGGTGAGGACACGGCCCTCGTCGACCTCGACGTCGACATGGGCGACGTCTTCACCTACTTCGGGCGGGAGCCGACGGCGAGCATCTCCGACCTGATGGAGCTCGGGGAGGGAGCCGACCGCGCGCGGGTGCGCGAGGTCGGCGTCGAGGTCGCGCCGCATACGTGGGCGTTCGGCGCACCGCCGGATCCCGCGGCCGAGGCGCCCGCGGGTGAGGCGATCGGCAAGTTCCTGCGGGCGATCCGCAACGAGTTCGGGTTCGTGATCGTCGACGCGTCCGTCGACTACTCGGACTCCGCGCTCGTGTGCTTCGACCTCTCGGACATGATCTGCCTGGTGACGAGCCTGGACGTGGTCGGCGTGAAGCACCTCTCGAAGGCGCTCGACACGTTGCTCACGATCGGCTTGCCACGGGAGCGGTTCCGCGTCGTGTTGAACCGCGCCGACTCCAAGGTGGGTCTGGACGCCTCCGACGTCGAGCGGGTCATGAAGATCCGTGTCGATGCGATGATCCCCTCGAGCCGCCTGGTGCCGACGTCGCTCAACAAGGGCCGCCCGGTCGTGATCGAGGAGCCCAGCTCCGAAGTCGCTCAGGCGATCCGCTCCCTCGCGCAGCGGTTCGCCGGGAGCGCGAACGAGGATGGCTTGGCCACGACGATGGTCCTGTCCGCCGAGGACAAGAAGAAGAAGAAGGGCGGCCTGTTCGCCCGGTCTGGGAAGAGCTAAGGAGGCACCTCCCCATGTCATTGGCAGATCGACTCGCGAAGGCACAGCAGCGGGACCGGATCTCCGAGGTCCGGGCGCGCGTCCAGGAGCGCCTGGTCGAGTCGCTCGGTCCTCGTCTGTACGACGCTACGCTGTCCGACACCGAGCTCGAGGGCCTGGTCCATCAGCGCCTCCGCGAGCTCCTGGACGACGAGGAGGGGCCGCTCTCCGCGCAGGAGAAGCTCCTCATCGTCCGTCAGATCGGCGACAGCGTCCTGGGTCTGGGACCGCTGGAGCCGTTCGTCCGTGACCCGGAGGTCACGGAGATCATGGTCAACAACTGGGACACGATCTACGTGGAGCGTTCCGGCAAGCTGTACTGGACCGGGACCAAATTCCACGACGAACAGCAGCTCCGCCGGACGATCGACAAGATCGTCGGGAAGGTCGGACGCCGCGTGGACGAGGCGTCGCCGTACGTCGACGCGCGTCTGCCCGACGGCTCCCGTGTGAACGCGGTGATCCCGCCGCTCGCGATCGATGGGCCGGCCCTGACGATCCGGAAGTTCTCCGCCGACCCCTACCAGGCCGACGACCTGATCGAGTTCGGGACGATGACATCCCCGGTCGCCCAGTTCCTGGAGGCGTGCGTCCGCGGACGGATCAACATCCTCGTCGCCGGAGGGACCGGCGCCGGCAAGACGACCACGCTGAACGTGATCTCCTCGTTCATCCCCGACGACGAGCGGATCCTGACGATCGAGGACGCCGCCGAGCTCAAGCTCCAGCAACCGCACTGCATCCGGCTCGAGGCCCGCCCGCCCAACATCGAGGGCAAGGGGCAGGTCACGATCCGCGACCTGGTCCGGAACTCGCTGCGTATGCGCCCGGACCGCATCGTGGTCGGCGAGGTCCGTGGCGCCGAAGCGCTCGACATGCTCCAGGCGATGAACACCGGACACGACGGCTCGATCAGCACGATCCACTGCAACAGCCCGCGGGACGCCCTCAGCCGGCTGGAGACCATCACGATGATGGCCGGGATGGAGCTGTCGAACAAGGCGATCCGCGAGCAGATCGCGTCGGCGTTGCAGCTGATCGTGTACCAACAGCGCCTCAAGGACGGAACGCGCCGGTTCACGCATGTGACCGAGGTCGCCGGCATGGAGGGCGAGGTCATCACGCTGCAGGACATCTTCCTGTTCGACTTCTCCGCCGGGATCGACGACGAGGGCCGTTTCAGGGGACGCCTGAAGTCCACGGGCCTGCGACCCAGGTTCCTGGACAAGCTGGCCGAGCGCGGCGTCTACGTCGAGCCGGAGCTCTTCGGTCTGGAAGCGAGTGGGGTGTGATGCTGGCCGACACCTTCTGGACGTCGTACGCCGCGCAGATCACGATCGCGGTCCTCGCCGGCCTGGTCGCCTTCCTGATGGCGTGGTTCCTCCTGGGGAGCGCCGCGCGGGCCAAGAAGGATCGCGAGGTCGAGGCTCGGATGCGCGCCGTGATCTCGCCGACCTCCCAGCCGGTGGCAAAGGGTTCGGCTCAGATGACGCCGGGCACGGGGTGGATCCCGGAGAACGTGACCCAGTTCGGGAAGCGGTTCGCAGAGTCACGGGGGTTCAGCGACCGGCTCGATGCCGAGCTCGAGGCCGCGGGCGTGTCGCTCCGGTCGGGCGAGTTCGTCGTCGTCTCCGTCGTCGCGGCGCTGGTGTTCGGCGTCCTCGGCGCGGCCCTCCTCCGGAACGCGCTCCTCGCGCTGATCGTGGCCGGCGTGGGAGGCGCGTTCCCGACCTTCATGCTGCGGATGGCGCTCAACAAGCGCGCGGACCATCTGCGGGAGCAGCTGCCCGACGTCCTGTCGATCATGGCGGCGTCGCTCCGTGCGGGCCACAGCTTCCTCCAGTCGCTCGACACCGTGGCCAAGGAGATCGCGCAGCCGGCGGCGACCGAGTTCCAGCGCGTGGTGGCCGAGATCCGGCTGGGTCGCCCGGCCGAGGACGCACTCGAGGCGCTCGCCGAGCGGGTCGGGAGCGCGGACTTCAAGTGGGCGGTCCTCGCCGTGAACATCCAGCGCGAGGTGGGGGGGAACCTCGCCGAGATCCTCGACACGGTCGCCGACACGCTCCGCGAGCGGGCGATGCTCCGCCGGCAGGTCCGGGTGCTCACGGCGGAGGGTCGGCTCTCCGCGTGGGTGTTGGCGTTGCTCCCGATCGCGATCGGGTTGTACATGGCGGCGGTCAACCCGAGCTACATCGGGCTGCTCGTCACCACCACGATGGGGCTGGTGATGCTGGGCACGGCGATCGCGCTTATGGTGCTCGGCATCCTCTGGATGAGGAAGATCGTGAACATCGATGTCTGAGGTCTGGCTGTTCCTTGCGGTCGGTTCGTTGTTCCTGGCCATCGTGCTGATCGGCTTCGCGATCGATCAGACCGTGGCCGAGAAGCACCGGGCCGTTCGGATGCTGGAGTCGCAGGTCACCACGGCCGGGGGACAGACGACCCCGCGCATCGACCTGCGCGAAGAGGAGCTCAAGGAGAACTTCGGATCGCGCGTCTTCGTGCCGATCGTCACCCGCGCGGGTCGCCTCGCGAGACGGGTCACACCCCTCGACACCCGCGACCGGATCAGCAAGAAGCTCTTGGTGGCAGGCAGTCCCGCCGGATGGGACGCGGAGCGGGTCCTGGCGTTCAAGATCATCGGAGCGGTCGGAGGATTCGTCGGCTCTTTGCTGCTCCTGCAGATCGTGGATCTGTCGTCCTTCCTGCAGATCGTCGTCATCGCGCTGCTGACCTTCGTCGGCTTCATCGTGCCGGACACGATCTTGAACAGCCGTGTCGAGGAGCGGAAGAAGGAGGTCCTCCGGACCCTTTCCGACACCCTCGACCTCCTCACGATCAGCGTCGAGGCGGGGCTCTCGCTCAACGCAGCGATCGCGCAGGTCGTCCGGAACGTGCCCGGCGTGCTGTCGGCGGAGTTCGCCCGGATGCTCCAGGAGGTGCAGCTGGGGGTCCCGCGGTCGGAGGCGTTCCGGCACCTGGCCGAACGGACCGACGTCGAGGAGCTGAACGCGTTCGCCCTCGCCATGATCCAGGCGGACATCTTCGGGGTCTCGATCGCCAGCGTCCTGCGGACGCAGGCCGCGCAGCTGCGGATCAAGCGGCGTCAGTCGATCGAGGCGAAGGCCCAGCAGACGCCGGTGAAGATCGTGTTCCCGCTGGTGCTGTGCGTCTTGCCGGCCCTGTTCGTGGTGATCGTTGGCCCGGGAGCGATCCAGATCTTCCAGAGCTTCATCAATCTGAACACGTAACATC
>JBKOZW010000162.1:0-18030 GCA_046726095.1 Actinomycetota bacterium | reverse complement strand
CTCGCGGCGGGAGGACGTCCCGATGGGCAAGCGCGTGGCGGTCGCCGTCGCCCTGTTCCTGGCCGCCGTCTTGGGGCACGCGCTCTGGAACGCACCGGTGCTCGACCTCGGTCCGACGCCGCCGTTCAGCCTCGCGGACCGACTCCTGCTGCCGGTCGACCTGGCCGTCAAGGGGTTGCCGTTACTCCTCGTCGTCGTGATCGGCGTCTCCCTCGCCCGGGATCGCGAGCGGCGATGGCTCGACCGTTCGCTCGCCGACGAGGTCGGGCGTGAAGGGATCACGGCCGAGGAGTTCGAGATCCTCCGAGATCCGAAGCTCCGCCGGCGCGCGCTGTTGGAGATGCGGCGTCGCGCCGGCCGGCGGGCCGCGGGTCTGCTCCGCCGGCTCCAACGGGAGCAGGTCAACCTGGCGATGATCGTCTCGCGGGCGTCATCCCCGGACGACCCGGCGATCGAGCAGGAGCGTGAGTACTGCCGGTCGCTCCGCGACGCGCTCGCCACGATCCCCGGCGCAGCGTCCGCCGACGGCGCCGGCACGTTCGTGGAGCGTCCCGCCCGCGGCGGCTAGGCTCGCCGCCGATGGAGGTTCCCGGCGACGTCGAGACCCTCGTCGCGGGCGTGCTCGCGGGCGAGCGTCGCGCGGTCGCCCGCGCGATCTCGCTCGTCGAGGACGGCCGACCCGAGCTGGAGGCGCTCTCCTCCGGGATCTACGGGGCGACCGGGCGCGCGCTCACGGTCGGGATCACGGGCGCGCCCGGCGTCGGCAAGTCCACACTGGCGGGGACGCTCGTGGGCGCGGCACGCGCCCACGAGCGCCGCGTCGCCGTGCTCGCGATCGATCCGACCTCGCCGTACACGGGGGGCGCGTTGCTGGGCGACCGCGTCCGGATGCAGGAGCACGCGACCGACCCCGACGTCTTCATCCGCTCGATGGCAACACGTGGTCACCTGGGCGGGATGGCGCTCGCGGCCCCGGAGGGCGTGCGGATCCTCGACGCGGCCGGGTACGACCTGATCATGGTCGAGACGGTCGGGGTCGGGCAGGCCGAGGTCGAGGTCGCTTCGGCGACCGACACGACGCTCGTCGTGCTTGCGCCGGGGCTCGGCGACGCGGTCCAGATGGCCAAGGCCGGGATCCTCGAAGTGGCCGACGTCTTCGTCGTGAACAAGGCCGACCGCGACGGCGCCGGCGAGGTTGCCCGCGAGCTCCGCCAGATGCTCCACCTCGGCCCGGCACGGGAGCACGATCCGCCGGTCCTCAGCACCGCGGCGTCGCTCGGCGACGGGGTCGACGCCGTGTGGGCGGCGATCGAGCAGCACGTGGCCTGGGCCGAGGCCTCGGGCGCGCGCGACGCGAAGCGTCGAGCGCGCCTGCTCGCCGAGGTCGGGTCGCTCGCGGCCGAGCGCTTCCGGCTGGCCGTGGCCGCCGCGCTCCTCGCCGACCCGGATCTGGCCACCGACCTGGCCGAGCGCCGCGTCGACCCCTACGGGGCCGCCGCGGCGCTCGCCCGTCGAGCGTCCCCATAGCGGGTACGCTCGACCCAGCCCCCATGGTCGAGACGAAGCCCTCCCGCGCGAGCGACGTTCCGTCGGCCGAGCGCAGCCATTCCACCCGATCGGGGATCTCTGTCGAGGCGGTCTACACCCCGGACGACCTGCGCGGCTTCGATCCCCAGCGCGAGCTCGGACGTCCGGGCGAGTACCCGTTCACCCGCGGCGCGTACGCGTCGATGTACCGCGGCCGCCTCTGGACGATGCGGCAGTTCGCCGGGTACGGGACGCCTCGCGAGACGAACGAGCGCTTCCGCATCCTGCTCGAGCGTGGCCAGACCGGTCTCTCGGTCGCCTTCGACATGCCGACCCTGATGGGCTTCGACTCGGACGACCCTCGCGCCGAGGGCGAGGTCGGCCGGTGCGGCGTCGCCGCGGACTCGCTCGACGACGTCGAGACGCTCTTCGACGGCATCCCGCTCGACGAGGTCACCGTCTCGATGACGATCAACGGTCCGGCGCCCTGGTTGTTCGCGTGCTACCTCGTCGCTGCGGAGCATCAGGGGATCGACTGGTCCAGGCTCGACGGCACGCTCCAGACCGACATCTTCAAGGAGTACACGGCGCAGAAGGAGTGGTTGTTCCCCCCGCGTCCGCACCTTCGTCTGATTGGCGATCTGATGGCCTTCTGCGCGGAACGGGTGCCCAACTACCACCCGATCAGCGTCAGCGGTTACCACATCCGCGAAGCCGGCTCGACGGCTGCGCAGGAGCTCGCGTTCACGCTCGCCGATGGGTTCGCGTACGTCGAGCTCGGGCTGCAACGAGGATTAGCGATCGAGGCGTTCGCGCCACAGCTGAGCTTCTTCTTCGATGCGCACATCGACTTCTTCGAAGAGATCGCGAAGTTCCGCGCCGCGCGGCGTATCTGGGCGCGGTGGCTCCGCGATCGGTACGGGGCGACGTCGCCCGAGGCGCAGCGCCTGCGGTTCCACACGCAGACCGCCGGCGTCTCGCTCACGGCGCAGCAGCCGATGAACAACGTCGCCCGGACGGCCGTCGAAGCCCTCGCGGCGGTCCTGGGTGGCACGCAGTCACTCCACACGAACGCGCTCGACGAGGTGCTCGCGCTCCCCACGGAGGAGGCGGCGACGCTCGCGCTCCGCACGCAGCAGGTGATCGCCTACGAGACGGGCGTCCCCGACGTGATCGACCCGCTCGGCGGCTCCTACTACGTGGAGTGGCTCACCGACCGGATCGAGGAGCTCGCGGAGGAGCTCTTCGGACGGATCGAGGAGCTCGGCAACGGCTCGATGCTCGAAGGCGTGCTCAGCGCCGTCGAGAGCGGATGGTTCGTCCAAGAGATCGCGGAGGCGGCGTTCGAGGAGCAACGGCGGTACGAGACCGGGGATCTCGTGCAGGTCGGCGTCAACGCGTTCGCCTCCTCGACGGACGAGCCGCTCGAGATCCTGGAGATCCCGATGGCCACCGAGGAGGCGCAGCGGACGACGATCGCGCGAACGAGGACGGAACGCGACCCGGCGGCGGTGGGGGCCGCGCTCGCGGCCCTCACCGCGGCCGCGTCGACCCCCGACGCCGATCTGATGGAGCCGCTCATCGACTGCGCCCGTGCCCGATGCACGGAAGGAGAGGTTACCGAAGCGCTGCAGTCCGTCTTCGGGGCCTGGCGCGAGACCCCGCGCTTCTGAGCGAGGGTCGTTCTGCAACACCTTGCAGTTGCCCCTTCCTGCACCAGTGTGGTTGGATGGAGCCTGAGTCAGCAGAAGGGGGAGGGTCGTGCTCGCCGCGTCCGGTGAAGCCTTCGGGATCGGGGTCCTGATCTCGGCCTTCCTGTTCGGCTTCCGGCACGGGATCGACTGGGACCACATCGCAGCGATCACCGACATCACGAGCTCGCAAGAGGATCGTCGGAGTTCCTTGTTCTTCGGCACCCTTTACGCCTTGGGGCACGCTCTCGTGGTGTTCGTGATCGGGTGCTTCGCGATCGTGCTCGGGGAGCGTCTGCCAAGTGATGTCGACAGCGTGATGGAGCGGATCGTCGGTGTGACGCTCGTGATCCTCGGCGTCTTCGTCTTCGTGTCGTTGGTCCGTCACGGGCGTGAATTCCGCATGCGCAGCAGATGGATGCTGATCTTCAGCGGTGCCCGAGCGGCGTACCGAAAGGTCCGACCCGAGCGCCGGGGGGAGCTGGGAAGCGACCACGTCCACCTCGAGCAGCCCGTCCACGTACACGCGAGCGAAGGCGATGGCGTGGCGCTGGAGGTCGGGGAGGATCTACCCGTCTCGGAATGGCACCACGGCCATCATGGCCGACCGGGGCATCATCATCACAAGCACCCCGAACCCGACGCGTTCATGAACTACGGGGTTCGGACTGCCTTCGTGGTGGGCATGATCCACGGTGTCGGCGCCGAGACGCCCACCCAGCTGGTGATCTTCCTCACCGCTGCCGGAGCGAGCGGGAAGGCGGCGGGAGTTGCCGTCCTCGCGACTTTCATCCTGGGCCTGCTGGTCTCGAACACGATGATCACGCTCGGCACGTCGTTCGGGTTCCTCCGTGCCTCGCAGAACTGGACCATCTACGTCACCGTTGCCGTTCTGACGGGGGCCTTCAGCCTCGTGATCGGGGCGCTGTTCATCCTGGGGAAGGGCAGCCTGCTGCCGGCCCTCTTCGGCGGGTAGGTCAGCTCGCGGCGCGAGCGCAGTCCGAGCAGAGCCCGGTGATCGCGAAGTGCGTCAGGTCCGCGACGAACCCGTGATGCGCGTGGATCAGCGCGCCGAGCTTCTCGGCTTCGCGGATCGAGAGGGCGTCGTCGCGGCCGCAGCGCCCACAGGTGAGGTGGACGTGTTGCGCCTCGTCGGTCTTGTGGTACTCGGCCCCCGATTCGAGATGGGAATGCTGCAGGACGCCGACCTCTTCGAGCATCGCGAGGGTGCGATAGATCGTCGAGGAGTTCACCCCCGGCATCTGGCTCTGGATCGTTCGCGCCACCTGAGCGGGGGAGATATGGCCCTGGGTCCGCATCACCTCGGACACGATGGCCCGGCGCTGAGGCGTCATCCTGAGCCCGCGATCGCGGAGGAGCCCCATCACCTCGGCGTAGTCGATAGGCGCTCGTTCCACGGTGGGCGAGTGTAGCAGCCCGTTGCAGGTGCAACGCCACGGGTTGCAGCTGCCTCACAAGGGTGACGGAGGGCCAGTGGGCGCGCTCGATCCGGTCGAGGTCCTGAGGATCGGGGTCTTCCATCACGAGATGCTAGCCACTGTTCCTCCGACGTCAGGGCCCGCTTGTGGAGCCTGTCGATAGCCTGGGCGCGATGACGGTGATGGTGACGGGTGCCTCCGGCGTGATCGGGCGGGCGGCGGTCGATGCCCTCCTCGCGCGCGACGAGGTCCGCGCGACGGTTCGGCGACCGAGCGATGCGGTGTTCCTGCGCGAGCTCGGCGCAAAGGTTGCGGTCCGCACCCTCGAGGATCCCGACGACCTCGCCGAGATCCTTCCTCGCTGCCACACGCTGGTGCACCTCGTGGGCGGGTTCGACCAGCCGGACCCCGACCAGCTGTTCCGGGCCAACCACGGAAGCGTCCTGACCGCGATCGATGCAGCGAAGAGGGCGAAGACCCGACGCTTCGTCCTGCTCTCCGTGCCCGGCGCATCCCTCGAGGCGACCCATCCGTTCCTCCGCGCGAAGGGGATGGCGGAGGACGCGGTACGTGCGTCGGGTCTGGAACACGCGATCGTCCGGTCGACGCACGTCTACGGGTTGGGCGGCCTCTGGTTCACCGCGACCGTGGAAGGCGCGCTCGCGGAGCCGCCGTTCGTCGTCGGACGTGGCGACCAGGAGCTCGCGCCGGTGTTCGCAGGGGACGTCGCCTCCGTGATCGCGGCGATCGATGACTCGACCCAGGAGCTGGCCGGCACGTGGGGCCTCGAGGGTCCGGACGTCATCACCGCGGACGGGGTCGCGCGGCTGCTTCGCGGAGACGATCGGGTCCCCGCCCACGCGGACGGACAGGCCGCGGCCGAGGCGTTGACCCGACTCCTCGACCTCCCGGTCGACGCCGTCGCGGCGTCGTTCCTCGCCATGCCCTCGCGCGCCGACGCGCCCGACGCCGCGACGGCCTTCGGCGTGACCCGCACGGCCCTCCTCGACGGGCTGCGCGCGACGCTCGAGGCCGCCGCCGAGATCGACTCGGAGTAGGCTGCGCCGCCAATGGGGGAGTTCGTGCACCTCGAGGTCGACGAAGGCGTGGGCGTGATCCGCCTGGACCGGCCTCCCGCGAACGCGATCGACCTGAAGGTGGGGCTGGAGCTCCAGGAGGCGATCCGAGAGGCGAACGAACGGACCGAGGTGGGCGCGGTCGTGCTCTGGGGCGGTCCCACGCTGTTCGCGGCCGGCGCCGACATCAAGGCGATGGCCGAGTGGAACGCCGAGCAGGTCCGGCCGAGCGTCGAGGCGCTCGGCGATGCCTGCGACCTGTTGGAGGAGATCCCCAAGGTCTCGATCGCCGCGGTCACGGGGTACGCCCTCGGAGGTGGGCTCGAGCTCGCGCTCGGATGCGACCTGCGCTACCTGTCCGATGGGGCGAAGGTGGGCCAGCCAGAGATCCGGATCGGGGTGATCCCGGGCGCCGGCGGCACGCAGCGCCTCACCCGGCTGATCGGGGCGGGCGCGACCAGGCGGCTCGTCTACACCGGCGACCAGATCGATGCGTCGACCGCGCATGGACTGGGGATCGCCGAGGTGATCATGCCTGCGGCGGAGGTGTTCGAGGCCGCGGTGGGGGATGCGCGGCGCCTCGCCAGGGGACCGCGGGGAGCGCTGGCGGCCGCCAAGCGGGCGATCCGGGCGGCCGAGGCCGATCGCGAGGGCTTCCGGACCGAGCGCCGGCTGTTCCTGGATCTGTTCGGCACCGCCGATCAGCGCGAAGGCATGCGGGCCTTCCTGGACAAGCGGGAGCCCAGGTTCGAACCCGGACCTGCCTGAACGGTCTGCGACCGCCGCGTCCTGACGTCGGTCACCTGACGGACACCTCGCGGCCCCAGCGATGTCACCCCCGCAGCGTAGGTTCGACCCACGGCGGAGCCCGCTCCGGAGGGCGTCTGCGGAATGAACCGACCTCCGGAGCGGTTCGAACACGGTACGAGGGGCCCGCCCCTATGCCCGCCAGACCGGGTCCCGGGAAGGATGTGACGGCATGCAGGACGACAGGTTCCGTGGAGCGGCCGTCCGGACACTGCCCCGCCCCAACAGGACGTATTCGGCCGGCCGGGTGTGTGCCGCCCCGGGCTGCGAGACCAAGCTGTCCATGTACAACAAGTGGGAGTACTGCTGGCAGCACGAGCCCGTTCACGCCTACATCCCACGAGGCAAGCGCAGGTCCAAGAAGCGCGCAGCCTGATCCCCGGCATCCAACGAAGTCCTTCCGAACGGAAGGGCTTCACGGCGCCCGGGGGGATGCCGGAAGGCTCACCGGACGCCAGACGTCGCTCCGCCCTTGAGCGGGGTCAAGGGGACTCCGAGGACTGCCGATGGCATGGAGGACCGCTCCCCCCGGAAGCGGTGATCCACACCATGGCGAACAACACGACGGAGCCACCGGCGATGCGCATGGGGGCCTGCCCGTACTGCGAGCGAACCGTGCTCGTCTACGAGGAGCCGCCTCGGTGCCCGATCTGCGCATGCCCCCTCGACGCCTCCACGATGCGTCCGTTCGCGTTCCCGACGGAGCCCGTCGGCGAAGCGGAGACCGACTAGCGGCGGAGCCCCGGGTCGACGAGGACCGCCTCGCGCCACGGCCGCACCGAGCTCAGCACCGCGATCGCCTCGCCATCCATCAGCTCGTCCACCGAGATCGTGCGCTCGCCGACGGTGCCGTCCCGCACGAGAGCGGCGCGCTCGCAGCCGGGCAACAGCCCGGCTGTGAGCGGCGGCGTCCACCATCTCCCATCGATCCTGACCGCGACGTTCGCGCGCGTCGACTCCGTCACCTCGCTCCGATCGTTCACAAGGATCACGTCGTCGGCGTCGGGGTGGCGCAGCGCGGCGTCGTCGTACCGGTCGCGCAGCGTCGTCTTGTGGAACAGCATCACGTCCGTCGGATCCACCGGATGATCGCGGTCGATCGCGAGGCGGACCGGTTCACGCGATGCGGCGATCGGCGCGGCGCCCGTCTCGACGCGGCCGTGCCGGTCGAGCAGGAGCCGCACCTTCGTCGGTTTCCCGACGTAGCGGGTCGCCGCTCCGACGAGCGAGCGGCGGACGGAGGCTTCGTCGAAGCCGAACGCGAAGTAGGTCGCAGAGGCGCGCAGCCGGTCCACGTGCTCGTCGAGCCGCCGGTAGCCGGCGTCCGGGTCGTGCAGGAGGCTCTCGAGCAGCCGGAACTCGGGGCGGCGAGCCGTCAGCACGCGCGCCTTCGCCAGGACCTCGCCGTACTCGCCCTGCGCGCGGGAGTCCCACGTGATCCCGCCGCCGACGCCGTAGACGGCCGATCCGCTGTCGGCGTCGCAGACCACAGTCCGGATCGCGACGTTGAAGCGTGCGCGGGGCCCAGCCGTGCCTGCCGGCGCCAGATACCCGACGGTCCCGCAGTACACACCGCGCTCGGCCGCCTCCAGCTCGGCGATCAGGTCCATCGTGCGGACCTTGGGCGCTCCCGTCACGCTCCCGGAGGGGAAGAGCGCGCGGAACGCGTCGAGGAGCGTGGTTCGGGGTCGCAGATCCGCGTCGACCGTCGAGGTCAGCTGCCAGATCGTCTCGTACCGCTCGGCGTCGAAGACGTCCGACCATGCGACCGATCCGTCCCGCGCGATCCGGCCGAGGTCGTTGCGGAGCAGGTCGACGATCATCGCGTTCTCGGCGCGATCCTTGACCGATCCCTGCAACGACGCGCGGATCCGCTCGTCCTCGGCGAGCCATCGACCGCGCGGCGCCGTGCCCTTCATCGGTCGCGTCGTGATCCGCTCGCCGTCGATCCGGAAGAAGAGCTCGGGAGAGGCCGAGAGCACGCGGTACCGACCGAGGTCCAGGTAGGCGGCGTACGCGCCTCGCTGCGCGAAGCACAGGTCTCGGTAGAGGCCGCGGGGATCGCCCTTCACCGTCGCGAGCATCCGGAGGGTGAAGTTCACCTGGTAGCTGTCGCCCGCGGCGATCGCCCGGCGGATCCGATCGATCGCGGCGTCGTAGACGCCGCGATCGATCGACGGCCTCCACGCGCCCGGGTCGATCGGGACGGCTTCCAACGGTGGATCGGGGAGCATCGTCTCCTGGCGGCCTTCGAACATCGCGAACCACGCGAGGGGCAGCTCGGCCAGAGGCCCGCGCGGGTCGCGCTCGCGAACGTGGAGGGCCGGATCGAGCCCGGGCGCGGCCTCGTACGCGACCATCCCTGCGACCCACAGGCCGCGCGCCGACGCCGCGTCGGCAGCCTCCAACGTGGCGGCGACCTCCGCCGGCCGGCGTGCTTCCAGCACGCCGACCGGCTCCACCAGCCGGAAGCTCGGCTGCGCGCCGGTGAGATCGTCGAAACGCGCCTCGATCACGGTCGGGAACGATACGGCCTGTAGCCTGTTCCCCATGCCGTCGGTCCTGGTCGCGATGTCCGGCGGGGTCGATTCGTCGGTCGCCGCCTGCCTGCTGCACGAGCAGGGGTTCGACGTGCTCGGGTCGCACATGTCCCTCGTCCACCTCGACGGCGTCGAGCACGGGTGCTGCGGGCCGTCCGCCCGGCGGGACGCCGCCGAGGTCGCCCGGGTCGCCGGGTTCCCGTTCGAGGTCTGCGACCTGACCCAGGACTTCGACCGGACCGTGATCGCGGACTTCGTGGCGGAGCACGGAACGGGCAGAACGCCGAACCCGTGCGCCCGCTGCAACGGCGAGATCAAGTTCGGCGCGTTCCTCCGCCGGGCCGACGAGCTCGGGATCGACCTGGTCGCGACCGGCCACTACGTCCGGTCCGCGCACGACGACGACGGGACGTGGCATCTGCTGCGCGGCGCCGACCGTGGCAAGGACCAGAGCTACACGCTCCACATGCTCGGGCAGCCCGCGCTCGCCCGATCCCTCTTCCCGGTCGGCGGACTCCCCAAGTCGGAGACGCGCGAGATCGCGGAGCACTTCCGCCTGCCGGTCGCGTCCAAGCCCGACTCGCAAGAGCTGTGCTTCGCACCGGCCGGCGACGCCGGCGGGTTCATCCGGGCGCACGCGCCGGCGCTCGTCCGCGGTGGGGGTGAGATCGTCGACGCCGACGGGTGCGTCCTCGGATCGCACGACGGCACGTTCGCCTTCACGGTGGGACAGCGACGCAGGCTCGGTGTTGCCGTGGGACGACCGATGTACGTCGTCGACGTCGATGCCGGGCGGAACCGAGTCGTCGTCGGTCCGCAGGAGCTGCTCACCAAGCGTGGCCTCTCGGCGGATCGCGTCTCTTGGCTCGCGGGGACCCCGCCCGCGGACGGCCCCTTCGAGGCCGACGTGCGGATCCGGTACCGCGGGGACGACGTACCCGCCGTCGTTTCGCCGACGCCGGATGGGTTCGAGGTCGAGTTCCGGACGCCGCAGCGGGCGGTCGCTCCGGGGCAGAGCGTCGTGGTGTATCGCGGCGACGAGGTGCTCGGCGGCGGCCGGATCGTCGAGGCGCTGCGCTGACGATCGCGCCGGGCGCGTCGGCCTGCTCCGATACGATGCCGCGGTGAGGCTGCTCCGCAGGCGAGCCAAGACCTTCGAGATCCAGGTCCAGGATCTCGCCCTTCGGGTGACCGCACCCGACGACGTGGCCGAGGAAGCGCGGGCGGCCGCCCTGTCCTTCTGGGAGCAGCTCCAGTCCTACGGGCTGCGGCACCCCGACTTCAACAGCTCCAAGCGACCGCTCCGGCAGGTGGCCGCGGACGCGCCCTCGATCGTGAAGGAGGTCGTCGCCGCCGCGGGCGCGGCCGGCGTGGGCCCCATGTTCACCTTCCGCGGCGCGGTCGTCGACGCGGTCGGCCGGTTCCTCGGTCAGCAGGTCCACGATGTGACGGTGGCATGCGATGGCGATTACTTCATCAAGGCGAAGAAGCGGATGAAGGTACAGGTCCGCCGGCACGGCGGGGCGCCGATCACGGTGGCTCTCGAGGGCTCCAAGGGCGTGGGCGTGTCGACCACGCTCGGCCGCGGCCGCGGCGGCCAGGGACCGGACGGGCTCGCCGTGATCGCGCAGAGCTGCATGCTGGCCGACGCGGCCGCGGCCGGCGTCCAGGCGTGCCTGCCCAAGCCCGACGGCTTCGGGATGGCGCTGCACTACCTGCAGCAGGTGCCCGGCGTGCGCGGCGGCGTGGTCGTGGTCGGCGACCGGATCGGAGTGGCGGGCGCCGTGGAGATCGCGGGATGACCGTCAAGACCGACGAGCGCGAGCGCGCGCGGGCCAAGCTCCGCGTCGAGGAGCTCCGGGCGGAGATCGAGCATCACCGTTACCGGTACCACGTGCTCGACGATCCCGAGGTGGCCGACGCCGAGTACGACGAGCTCATGCGCGAGCTCCGATCGCTCGAGGATCGGTTCCCGGAGCTCCAGACCCCCGATTCCCCGACGCAGACCGTCGGCGGCGCTCCGGCTCCGCTCTTCGCTCCGGTCGAACACCGCGCGACGATGCTCTCGCTCGACAACGCGTTCACGCTCGAGGAGCTGGACGCGTGGGGGGCCCGCGTCGCGCGCACGGTCGGCGACGCCGCGCGGTTCGCCTGCGAGCTCAAGATCGACGGCGTCGCGTGCGCCCTGACCTACGAGCGAGGCGTCCTCACGAAGGCCGCCACACGCGGCGACGGAAGGATCGGCGAGGACATCACCGCCAACGTCAAAACCGTCAAGGGGATCCCGCGCAGGCTGATCGGCGACGACCTCCCGAGCGTGATCGAGGTTCGCGGCGAGGTGTTCCTGCCGGTCAAGGCGTTCGAGGAGCTCAACGATCGCCTCCGCGAGGCCGACCAGCGCGCGTTCTCGAACCCCAGGAACGCCGCCGCCGGGTCGCTTCGGCAGAAGGATCCCAAGGTGTCGGCGTCGCGGCCGCTTCGGATGTGGGTGCATTCGTTCGGCGCCGCGGAGGGGGTCGCGTTCGAGTCGCACCTGGCGTTCCTGGACTGGGCCGCCAAGTCCGGCCTCCCCATCCCGCCGACCACGGAGGGCCGCGAGTCCCTCGACGGGGTGAAGGAGTTCCTGCGGTACTGGGAGGAGCATCGTCACTCGGTCGACTGGGAGATCGACGGCACCGTGATCAAGGTCGATCAGACCGATCTGCAGCGTGAGCTCGGGGCCACGTCCCACGCGCCCCGCTGGGCGATCGCGTTCAAGTTCCCACCCGAGGAGCGGACCGCGCTGCTCAAGTCGATCGACGTGCACACGGGGCGCACCGGCAAGGTCACGCCGTTCGCGGTGCTCGACCCGGTGTTCGTCGGCGGCGTCACCATCACCTATGCGACGCTCCACAACGAGGACGAGGTCTGGCGCAAGGATGTCCGGCCGGGCGACACGGTCGTCGTCCGACGTGCCGGCGACGTGATCCCGGAGATCGTCGGACCGGTGGTCTCCAAGCGCAAGAAGGGCGCCCGCAAGTGGAAGATGCCTGCAACGTGCAACGCGTGCGGGACCCAGCTCGTGCGCAAGGAAGGCGAGGCCGACTACCGGTGTCCCAACCGCCGCGGGTGCCCCTCGCAAGGGATCGAATGGCTGTTCCACTTCGCAGGACGTGGGGCGATGGACATCGAGCACCTCGGCTACATGACCGTGATGCGCCTGCTCGAGAAGGGCCTGATCGAGGACCCCGCCGACATCTACGCGCTCGACGCCGCCCAGCTCTCGCAGCTTCCCGGGTTCAAGGACAAGGCCATCACGAACGTGCTCGACCAGATCGAGGCGTCCAAGGATCGGCCGATCTGGCGGCTCCTCGTGGGCCTCAACATCCGGCACGTGGGCGGCCACGTTGCCCAGGTGCTCGCGCGGTCGTTCGGGTCGATCGATGCACTCGCGGCTGCTTCCGAGGACCAGATCGACGACGTCCCCGAGATCGGGCCGGAGATCGCGGCGACCGTCGTCGAATGGTTCGACGAATCGGAGAACCTGCAGCTGATCGAGAAGCTCCGCGCCGCCGGCGTCCGGCTTGCAGACGACGGCGCAGCCGAGGCCGCGACCGGGCCCCTCGAGGGTCTCAGCATCGTGCTCACGGGGGGACTCGAGACGATCAGCCGTGAGGACGCCACAGCGGCCGCCGAGGCGGCGGGCGCGCGGGTGACCTCCGGCGTGTCCAAGAAGACCAGCTTTGTCGTCGTGGGGGAGAACCCGGGTACGAAGCTCTCCAAGGCCGAGTCGCTCGGGGTCGAGACGATCGACGAGCAGGAGTTCCTGAAGCGGATCGGCCGGTAACGTCGCCGACGATGTTGTCTGCGTGCGCTCCCGCCCGGGGGATGGTCGAGCGGGGCTAGACTCGGCCGGACGCGGAAGTGCATGCGATGCCAAACATCATCGACGGGGACGAGCTCGCGGCCGAGCTTCGCGCCGAGATCGAGGAAGAGGTGTCGGTGCTCCGCCTGTCCGCGGTGCGCCCGGGCCTGGCGACCGTGCTGGTCGGCAGCGATCAGGGAGCACATTGGTACGAGCGGCACCTGCGGCGTCTGGCTGAGGGTCTGGATTATCGCTACGTGTGCGACCAGCTCGAGGACTACGTAACGCTGGACGACGTCGTCGCCACGATCGGGAAGCTGAACGCCGACCCGCGGATCACGGGCATCTTGGTCCTCCGTCCCCTCCCGCCGCAGATCCCCGAACACCAGGTCAGTGCTGCGGTCGAGCCCCGGAAGGACGTCGAAGGGATGCATCCGTGGAACCTGGGGCTCCTCGCGATGGGAACGCCTCGGTTCGTCCCCTCGACGCCCGCGGCGTGCTTCTACCTCCTCGACGCATATGCGCGGTCCCGCGAGCTGAAGCCGATCTCGTTCTACCGTGGCAAGACGCTCGTGATCGTTGGCCGCTCGATGAGCGTGGGCAAGCCGCTCGCGTTCCTCGGGCTGCAGCGGGACGCGACCGTCGTGGTGTGTCACAGCCGAACGGCCGAGGCTGGCAATCTCGCCGAACACACAGCTCGGGCTCAGATCCTCGTGGCTGCTGCCGGGCAGCCGGGGCTGATCCGTGGGGACATGGTGAGCGAGGGTGTCGTGGCCGTCGACGTCGGAACCAATGCAGTGCAGGACCCGGTCTCGGGGAACGTCTTCCTGACCGGGGATATAGATCGGCCATCCGTCTCGCCCAAAGCCGAAGCGCTCACGCCCGTGCCCGGCGGCGTCGGGCCGGTCACCGACGTTTGGCTGATCGGCAACGTGCTCGCGGCGGCCGCGATGACCGCACAGATGGAGCCGCGGTTCGGTGCCTTGATCACCCGGCGCCTCTTGCTCGACCGGGACTGATCGCTCCCGACGGCCCGCTCGGAAGGAGCGCATCGGGAAGCCTCGCTAGACTCGCGGCCATGCCGGTAGACGTCGACATCGACCACGTCGCCCGTTTGGCCCGGATCGCCTTGACCGACGAAGAGAAGGCCTCGCTCAAACAACAGCTGGGTGTGATCCTCGAGCACGCGGCGAAGGTGGGCGAGGTCGCTGCCGACGACGTTCCGCCGACCGCGTACGCGATCCCGAGGGCGAACGTCCTCCGCGAGGACGTCCCCGAGCCGTGCCTCCCCGTGGAGGAGGCGCTGAAGAACGTGCCCGATCGCGAAGGCGACAAGGTCCGCGTGCCCCGGATCACGGAGATCGGCTCGTGACCGAGCTCTGTGACCGCACCGGCGTCGAGCTCAGCGAGCTGCTCGCCAGGGGTGAGGTCTCGGCCGTCGAGATCCTCGAGTCCTCGATCGCTCGGACCGAAGCTGTCGACGGGGAGGTGAGGGCGTTCCTCACCCGAACGCCCGAGCTGGCTCTAGAGCGCGCCGAAGAGCTGGACACGTACAGGTCGACCGCGGCCCCGTTCTCGGCGGTCGCGGGGATCCCAACGGCCCTGAAGGATGTCTTCACGACGATCGGCGTTCGGACGACGTGCGGCTCACGCATCCTCGAGCCGTACGTGCCGCCGTACGACGCCACGGCGTGGGCGCGGCTCTCGGGCGACGGCGCGGTCCTGGTCGGGAAGACCAACTGCGACGAGTTCGCGATGGGGTCCTCGAACGAGAACTCGGCCTTCGGACCCGTGCACAACCCGTGGGACCTGTCGCGGGTCCCCGGTGGATCCAGCGGCGGCAGCGCGGCGGCGGTCGCGTCGGGTGAGGCTGTGTGGGCGCTGGGGACCGACACGGGGGGGAGCGTCCGGCAGCCCGCGTCGCTCAGCGGGGTCGTCGGGCTCAAGCCGACGTACGGGCTGATCAGCCGCTTCGGCCTGATCGCCTTCGCGTCGTCGCTCGACACCGTCGGGACGTTGACCCGGAGCGTCCGAGACGCTGCCACGCTCCTGTCGGTGCTCGGCGGCAAGGATCCACGCGATGCGACGAGCCTCGACGGCGACGCGCAGGACTACGCCGACGGGCTCGACGGGGGCGTCGCCGGGCTGCGCGTCGGGGTGATCGCGGAGGCGAGCGGCGAGGGCGTCGAGGACGACGTCCGCGACGCCGTCGGCGCCGCGATCGATCGGTTGGCGGCGCTCGGGGCGGAGGTTGGTGAGGCGCACCTGCCGCATGCCGAGTACGCGCTCTCGGCGTACTACCTGATCGCGCCGAGCGAGGCGTCGTCGAACCTCGCGCGCTACGACGGCGTTCGCTACGGGCTCCGCGCCGGCGGCGATCACGCGGACAGCGTTTCGATGATGTTCGCGACGCGCGGGGAAGGGTTCGGGCCCGAGGTCAAGCGGCGGATCATGCTCGGCACGTATGCGCTATCCGCAGGGTACTACGAGGCCTACTACGGCCAGGCCCAGAAGGTCCGGACGCTGATCATCCGCGACTACGACGCGGCCTTCGAGCGGTTCGACGTACTCGTCTCGCCGACCTCACCGACAACGGCCTTCCCGATCGGCGCCAAGGTCGACGACCCGATGGCGATGTACCTCAACGACATCTTCACGATCCCGGCGAACCTATCGGGTATGCCCGCGATCAGCGTCCCGTGCGGATCGGATCGCGCGGGGCTCCCCGTGGGCCTGCAGCTCACGGCTCCCGTGCTCCAGGAACGGCGGCTGCTGCGGGCGGCTTCAGCCCTCGAAGCCGATCTCGGCCTCGATCTTCGGCCGCCGCTCATCGCGGCCTGAGTCCGTCCGCGTCGTGCCGCCGACCGAGACGATCAGCGCGACGCTGGACAGCACGATCGCGGCCGCGACGATCACGCGGAGCGGGAGCGCCTCGTCCAGGATCAGCCAGCCGAGGAACACGGCGACGATCGGATTGACGTACGCGTACGTTCCCACGAGTGACGTCCGAACGTTGCGCAGCAGCCAGAGGTAGGCGCTGAACCCGACGAACGAGCCGGCGAGGATCAGCCAGGACAGCCCGAGCCACGACGCGGCCGAGACGTCGCTCGGATGGAACCCGGCGAAGGCGCCGGATGCGAGCGCAACAGCGAGGATCAGGACGGCGCCCGCCAGCTGCTGCATGCCGCTGCCGAGCAGGGGTGCCCGGGGGAGCGGAGCGTTGCGCGCGTAGAGGGAGCCGGTCGCCCATGCGACCGAGGCGCCGACCGCCACCAGCATGCCGTCGAGGGGGACGTCTCCGTGCAGCGCCGAACCGCCCACGAGCAGCGCCTCTCCGGCGAACCCGGCGATGAGACCGATGGCGAGCTTCCACCCGAGCGGCGAGCTCCGCAGGAGCACGCGGTCGAACAGCGCGAGCCACAGCGGAACGAGCGCGATGAGCAGCGCGACGATCCCCGTCGGGGTTCCCAGGTGCTCCGACCACGCGACGCCGGCGTTCCCACCGAAGAGGAGGAACACCCCCACCGCCGCTGCGCCGCGCCATTGCGTCGACGTCGGACGTTCGCCGGTCGTGAGCCGTGCGAACGCGTAGAGGGCGGTCCCGGCGACGAGGAACCGCGCGCCCGCGCCGACGAGCGGTGGGATCGTGCCGTTGACCTCCCGGATCGCGAGGTAGGTGGTTCCCCACACGAAGTACAGGGCGCCAAGGACGGTCCAGACGACGGCGCTGGTCGGGTGGCTCGTTCCCGGCCTCGCCATCCAGGAAGGATACGGAGGCACGTGACGACTGCCGGGCCAGGTCGGCCTGGGTAGGCTGTGCGCGCCATGGCCGACTGGGAGACCGTGATCGGGCTCGAATGCCACGTCGAGTTGAGCACCGCGACGAAGATGTTCTGTCCCTGCCGGAACGTCTTCGGTGAAGAGCCCAACACCGATACGTGCGCGGTCTGTATGGGTCACCCCGGCTCGCTGCCCGTCCCCAACGCCGAGGCGATCCGGAGGATCATCAAGATCGGGCTGGCGCTCGATTCCACGATCGCGCCGTACTCGCTGTTCCACCGGAAGAACTACTTCTATCCGGACATGCCGAAGAACTACCAGATCAGTCAGTACGACCTGCCCATCTGCGTGGGCGGGCATCTGGATATCGACCTCCCTGACGGGTCCACCGAACGGGTGGGCATCACGCGCGTGCACATGGAGGAGGACACGGGCAAGACGACGCACGGATCGATGTCGGGACGGATCCACGGTGCGGAGCATGCGCTCGTGGACTACAACCGCGCCGGCGTGCCGCTGGTCGAGTGCGTCAGCGAGCCGGACATGCGCTCGCCGACGGAGGCGGTCGCGTACCTGCGGGAGCTCCGAGCGACGCTCGAAGCGCTCGACGTGTCGGACGTGAAGATGGAGGAAGGATCGCTCCGCTGCGACGCGAACATCAGCGTCCGCCCACCGAGATCTGAGGCCCTCGGGACCAAGGTGGAGATCAAGAACATGAACTCGATCCGATCGCTCGAGCGTGCGTTGACGTACGAATCCGAGCGGCAGATCGGCGCGCTCGAAGCCGGTGAGGCACTCCTGCAGGAGACGCGACATTGGGATGAAGGCTCGGGCGTGACCTCGTCGATGCGGTCGAAGGAGGAGGCCTTCGACTACCGGTACTTCCCGGAGCCGGACATCCCGCCGCTCGAGCCGTCACCCGAGTGGATCGAAGAGATCCGGGCGGGTCTTCCGGAGCTCCCTCGCGCTCGGCGGTCCCGGTACGTGGACGAGCTGGGCCTCAAACGGGACATCGCGCGCGTGCTGGTCGCGGACCGCGCGGCCGCCGCGCGGTTCGACGACGTGATCGCGCTAGGCGGCGAACCGCGGGCGGCCGCCGGGTGGATCACGCAAGACGTAGCCGCGCTGCGGAACTCGGGCGGGGAGGACCGTCTGACGGCGCAGCACATCGTCGACCTGATCCGCCTGACCGCGGACGAGACGGTCTCGGGTCCGGGTGCCAAGCGCGCTCTCGAGGACGCATTCTCGAGCGGTGACCCGATCGAGGAGGTCGTCGACCGGCTCGGGCTGCGGCAGGTGTCGGACACAGGTGCGCTCGGCGACTAC
>JBKOZW010000161.1:0-9884 GCA_046726095.1 Actinomycetota bacterium | reverse complement strand
GCGCGACCATCGGGAGCGTCACACGACGGAAGACGTACCAGGGCGAGCCGCCCATCGCCGCGGCCGCGCGCTCGTACCGGCGGTCCAACCCGCGGAGGCTCGACTCCGTCGCGAGCACCACCAGCGGCATCGACACGAACGCCGTCGCGACCACCGCGCCGGCCGTCGAGAACGTCAGCTGTACCCCGAGCACATCGGAAAGCCAGCGGCCGACCAACCCTTCGCGACCGAGCGCCGCGAGCAACCCGATCCCGCCCACGACCGGCGGCAGGACGATCGGCAGCACGACGAGCGCCCGCAGCACGCTCCTGCCCGGGAACGCGCCCCGCGCGAGCGCCCACGCGAGCGGCACGCCCACCAGCAGCGAGATCGCCGTCGCCGCGAGCGAGACCTCCAGGGAGAGACGCAGAGCCGTCGACGCGCCGACATCGTCGAGCGTCTCGACGATGCGTCCCCACGGCGCTCGCACGAACAACGCGAGCACCGGCAGCACGACGAATGCCGCGCCCAGCGCCGCCAGCACGATGACGACGGATGGAAGCCGCGCCCGCATCGCGTCAGCCGCTCGGCGGGCCGAAGCCGAAGCGCTCGAGCGTCGCCCGGCCGTCTGGACTCACCACGTAGTCGAGGAACGCCTTCGCCTGATCGGGGTTCGCGCTTCCCGTCACGACGGCGATCGGGTAGAACGCTACGACGTTCACGTCGTTCGGGATCTCGACGGCCCGAACGGAGCCGCCGGCCGCCGCGACGTCCGACGCGTAGACGATCCCGGCGTCCGCTTCGCCCGCCGTGATCTTCCCGACGACGCCAGCGTCGTCCTCTTCGTTCGACACGACGTTCGCGAGCGCCGGGTCCAGGATCCCGGCGTTGCCGAGCATGTCCCGCGCGTAGTCGCCGACAGGCACGCCTTCCGCCGCCAGGACCAGTTGGACCCCTGGCTTCGTGAGGTCCTCGAGTGACCCGATCGCCGCAGAGTCGTCGGGCGGCGTGATGATCACGAGCCCGTTCGTGGCGAAATCCGTCCGCCCGGCCGCGCCCGGATCACCCTCCAATGAGTCCATCGCCGTCTCGCTCGCTGACGCGAAGACGTCGGCGGTCCCCTCGCTCTGGATCTGCGCGACGAGGTCCGTCGAAGATCCGAAGTCGAAGGTGACCGTCACCTCGGGGTTCGCGGTGTGGAAGTCCTGACCGATCTGCGTGAACGCGTCCGTGAGCGAGGACGCCGCGAAGATGGTCAGCTCGATCGGGGACCCGGTGGACCCGGTGTCCGAGGATGCAGCCGAACACGCCGCCGCGAACGTCGCCACCACGACCAGCGCGAGACCTCGAGGCGCCTTCCGCACCGTCAGGGAACCTCGACCATCACGCTCGTCGCCTTCACGGTCGCGACCGCCTCCATCCCGGGCTTCAGGCCGAGCTCATCGGCGGCTTCCCTCGTGATCAGCGACACGATGCGGTGGGGTCCGGCCTGGATCTCGACGAGCGCGGACACCTTGTCCCTCGTCACCTTCGTGATCACGCCCGGGAAGGCGTTGCGCCGGCTCGTGTGGGCCGGGGCCGCGGCGGTCGCCCTCCGTTCCGCCAGGAGCCGGCCGACCTCCTCGGCCGGGACCACCCGCTGCCCGCCGGCGCTCCGCCGCGTCCGGAGCTTCCCGTCGCGCTCCCATCGGCGCAGGGTCTCCACGCGGACGCCGAGGAGCTTCGCGGCCTCACCGATCCGGTACCGGTCGGTCATCGGCGAAGTATATGGGTTCCGGTCCCCGACCGCCAGCGAAAGCTAGCGTTCATGGCACAGATACCTTGACGTAAACGAGAGGGCCGCCTCGTGCGTCTATCAACGACACACGGACGGGAGCCCAGGACGATGATTCGGGCGGTGGCGAAAGAGCTGATCGGAGACGGATCCGAGCGGGCCGAGTCGATACCGGTCGATCTCGACGCGCTCTTCCGTGCAGAAGGAGACGGCGTCTACCGGACGCTCTTCGCCTTCACCGGTGGCCGGTCCGACGTCGCCGAGGAGGCCACGGCGGAGGCGTTCGCTCGGGCGGTCGCCGAGCGCCATGCGCTCCGCGACCCGCTCGCCTGGATCTACCGCGTGGCGTTCCGCGTCGCGATCGACGAACTCCGTCATGACCGTCGACGCGGTGCCTCGATCGATAGGCCGGTGGCGCCGCCAGAGCTCGTCGGCGTCGTCGACGCCCTCCGCCGACTGTCGCCGAACCAGCGTGCCGCCATCGTGCTCCGACACGTGCTCGATCTCGATGTCGCCGAGGTGGCCCGTCGGATGGGGATCGCGACGCCGACCGTTCGTGTCCATCTCCATCGAGGAAGAGCGCGGCTCCGTGAGCTTCTGGGAACCGAGGAGGTCGAGTGATGCCGGAACGGTGGGAGCGTGAGATCCGGAAGCTCGGGACGCTGACGGCGCCGCGGTCGGTGCCGCCCAGGATCGGCGAGGGCCCGCACGGCGACGGGATACCGCAGCCCCCACGTCGCGGCCAGAGGGTCGCGGCTGGGATCGTGGCGTTCGCGGTGTTCGGCGCCGCCGCGGCCCTGGCGGCTGCCGTCTTCCGAAGCGCAACACCGACCGCGCCCGCTTCTCCCGCCCCCTCCATCTCCTCCCCAGCGCCGACATCGAACGCAGCCGTTCTCATCGCGAGGATGGAAGCCCCTGTCGACGGCTCGATGCCGCGACTCTCACTCACCTACGATGACCACACCGCCACGTTCGACGCCCAGGATGGGCGTTGGCCGGGCGTGACGCTCTCGCCGAACCCTCCTCGTGCGTTCGACCCGCCGATCGATCCGGGGGCCACCCTCGTGGTCCACGGTGACTCGCAGGCCGTCGACGGAACGCTCTGGATCTCGGACGCTGAACGGAACATCACGCGACAGGCGATCCCGCTCGAAGTCTCATCCGCGTCAGCCACGCTCCCCGAGGAACCGGGCTTCTATCGACTCACCCTCGTCGGAACCTGGCCTCAAGGCGAGGCTGGCTTCAGCGTCGGCATCAGGATCGGAACTCCTCCTGCTGATTGGCCGCCTCCACCGGGAAGTGCGGTCGTGCCGGATGTGATCGGTCTCGACAAGCACGATGCGATCGGCCGGTTGATCGACGCGGGGTTCGACATGGTCTCGGTGGCGAACCCGGCCGGCGAGACAACGGGGGTCGTGACATCGCAGGATCCGCCTCCCGGGACCCGAGCCGATACCACAACGGTCATCAGCCTCACGGTGTCGGCGAACGGTTAGACCGCGAACCGCACGTGCAGGATGTCTCCCTCCTGCACGCGGTAATCCTTGCCTTCGACCCGGATCTTGCCGGCCGCCTTCGCCGCGTCCATCGATCCGGCGGCGACGAGCTCGTCGTAGGAGATCACCTCGGCCCGGATGAACCCGCGCTCAAGGTCCGTGTGGATCACGCCCGCTGCTTCGGGGGCCGTCGCGCCCTGCCGCACCTCCCACGCGCGCGTCTCGTCCTCACCGGTCGTCAGGAACGTGATCAGGTCGAGCGCGCGGTAACACGCGGCGATCACGGTCTCGAGTCCGGGCTCGTGAACGTCGAACTCCTCGAGCAGCGCTCGAGCTTCCACCGGCTCCATCTCGGCGACCTCGGACTCGATCGCCGCGTACACGCCGACGGCATCCCCCAGTTCGTTGGGCACGGTCGTTCCCTCTTCGAGGTTCGCGACGACGACCTCCGGCTTCAAGCTGAGCGGCGCGATGCCCCGGAGCAGCGCTGCGTCCTCAGGGGTGAGCTTCGCGTCGCGGAGCGGCGTCTCGGCGTCGAGCGCCTCCTTGGCCGTGCGGAGGGCGTCGACCTCGGGACCCGGTTTCACGCGCGACCTCTTCTCCGCCTTGCGCAGGGCGCCCTCGATCACGGCGAGGTCGGCGAGCAGCAACTCCGTTCGGACCTCGGCGAGCTCCGAGGCCGGAGAGGCCTCGGGGCCGAAGCACCGAACCACGACGGCCAACGCGTCCACCTCCCGAAGGCGTGCGAGCCCCTGTGCGCTCGAGACGCCGCCGGGCACGTCGACGAAGCGGACCTGGGCGTGCACGGTCTTGGCGGATCGCTCGATCCCGGTCAGCACATCGACGCGCGGATCGGGGACGGGGACCACCGCGAGGTTGGCCTGCCCGCCGTGCGAACCCGCGTGGGTGACCGCCGTGAACAGCGTCGAAGTGCCACTGAACGGCACGCCGACGAGCCCGATGTCCCTCACGCGAGCACGCTAGCAAGCGCCAACCGGGGGCGGCGAAGCTGGATGACCTGCGCCGCACGCCGTTGGTCGGTCCCGGCCATACGCCCTCCGGTCCTCACGAACCGACTTCCGGCCGGTGCGCGACCGAGGCACCCGATGCCGATGTAGCGCCAGAGACCCGTCTGGCCGGGGCGCCGCCAGACCCGCCCCGGCCGGCGGTCTCGTTCTGGTGTGGCACGTGCGCCGGGGGGCGTGGCGTATCGTGCGGGCGGGCGGGGACCGACGGCCCCGCCCGCCCGCGCACGTCCGGGCAGATCAGCTAGGACTTGGTCTCCCAGAAGACCTTGGCGATCTCGTCGACCGAGTCGAGGAGCTTCTGCCCCTGCGCGGGGTCCTCGGACTTCTTGGACTCGCCGGCCAACTTGGTCGCGTTCCAGAAGAGGTCGTGGAGGTTGGGGTGCTTCTCCGTGTGCTCGGGCTTGAAGTAGTCGGTCCAGAGCACCCAGAGGTGATGCTTGACGAGCTCAGCGCGCTGCTCCTTGATCGAGATGGCGCGCTCCTTGAAGATCGGGTCGTCCGACCCCTGGTACTTCTCCTGGCAGGCCTTCACCGACTCGGCCTCGATGCGGGCCTGAGCCGGATCGTAGACGCCGCACGGGAGGTCGCAATGCGCGTGGACGACGCGGCGCGGTGCGAGGATGCGGTCGAGCATGGGACACCCTCCTTCATCTCGGGACCCTCAACCGGAGAAGGAATCCTACCGCCGGGGTCGGAGAAGGGTTCCGGCATGGGTCGGCGTGGCGTCCGTCCTCGCGGCGACCGGATGGGCGTTCCTCCGTTACCGACCCTCCCGCGTGGCGATCGAAGGTCCCTCGATGGCCCCGTCCCTGCTTCCTGGTGACGGGGTGATCGTCGTGACACCGCCGTCGTACCGCCGCGGCGACGTCGTCGTGGTGGAGCATCCCGGGCGCCCGGGGTACGAGATGGTCAAGCGGCTGATCGCGGTGCCCGGCGATCCGGTGGGGGAGCGGGTCCTCGCCGGCGACGAGTACTGGATCGAGGGCGACGGTCCGGCCTCGACCGATTCGCGGCACTTCGGACCGGTGACGGGCGCCTCGCTGAAGGCGCGCGCGGAGATCGTCTTCCGGCCCCGGGAGCGTTGGGGCCGGGTCCGGTAGCCCGGGCTCCAGGACCAGTCGGCCGCGGCCGAGAACGCTCCTACCATGGTCGAGATGGATCCCGTCCCGCCGCGTCCGGATCGCGCTCCGCTCTCCGATTGGGAGCACCAAGACCTGACGCCGCTGCCGGCACGCCGGAGGCGCCGTGGCGCCGCGGTGCTCGCCTCGATCGTCGCGGGCACGCTCGTGATCGGGGCGATCGCCGGCGGGATCGATGTCTCGAGGAACGTGGCCCCGCGTGGCTCGTCGAACGACTACCGCTTCCTCGCGGTGATCGGCGGGGAGCCGGTCAGGTGGAACCCGTGCGAGCCGATCCACTACATCATCGATCCCGGCGGCGCACCGGAAGGTTCCACGGATGACGTGCATCAGGCGATCGCGAAGATCTCGGCCGCGACGCGCATCCCCTTCGTCTACGACGGGTTCAGCAGCGAGATCCCTCACCGCGACCGCCAGCCGTTCGACCCACAGACGAACGGGCGAGAGTGGGCGCCGATCCTGATCGGGTGGGTCAGGCCGGACCAGACGGATATCGCGTTCTCGGGGAACGGCCACGACTTCGCCGCGGTGGCTCGGCCACTCACGGCGCCGACCGACCCGCGCCAGTTCGTGAGCGGGTGGATCGCCGTGAACCAGTGGGATCCCAACCCACCCGGATGGTCCGAACCGGGGGACCAGGGACCGACGGTGCTGCACGAGCTCGGACACCTGATGGGGCTGGACCACGTCCCGTCGAACGCGGAGCTGATGGAACCCTCCGGGGGGCTCGTGACCGACCTCGGACCCGGCGACCGGGAGGGCTTGGCTCTGCTGGGGCTGGAAGCCGGATGCCTGACGGAGGCGCCGCTCCCGTAGCGCTCGCTGTCACCGGGGTGGCGGGGTCCGGGGGTCGCGAGTAGGATGTTGCACCTGCAATGATCAGGACGCGCGAAGCCGGCACCGTGGGGGCCATGATCCCCGACCGCTGCTGCTGACCCCTTCACGGTGGGGCGCAGAGCCGTCCCCGCCCATCCAGCACCGTTCCCCGTCCCACCCTCCTGGAGGTTCCGTCCCATGGACGTCATCACCCACACCGTCGACGCCAAGGGGCAGTCCTGCCCCGGTCCGCTCGTCGCACTGGCCCGCGCGCTGAAGGAGGCCCGGCCGGGCGATCTGTTCGAGCTCTTGGCGACCGATCCCGGGTCGAGGTCGGACGTGCCCAGCTGGGCGGAGCTCAGCGGCAACGAGCTGCTCGAAGCCGGCTCCCTCGACGACGGGTCGTTCCGCTACGTGATCCGGAAGGTGGCGTGACGATGGCGACCACGGAAGCAGACGCTCCGGCCGTGGGCATCAGCGACCTGCTGCAGCGGGTCGAGGCCCTGGAAGCGGAGCACGAGAAGCAGATCAAGAAGAAGAACAAGCTCACGATCATCGCGTGGGGAGGCAACCTGGATCAGATCTGGCCGACGACGATCCTCGCGACGACCGCGGCTGCCTCCGGGATGGAGTCGTGCGTCTTCTTCACGTTCTGGGGCCTGTTCGCGATCGTGAAGCCCGGCGTGCGGATCACCGGCGACAACTGGATGCAGAAGATGATGTCGGTCATGAACCCGGGCTCGGCGCAGAAGGCGAAGCTGTCGCGCTACCACTTCGCGGGCGCGGGCCCCGCGATGTTCAAGAAGTTGGCCCACGAGCACCAGGTGGCCAAGCCCGATGAGCTGATCGCGCTCGCGAGCGACCTCGGCGTACGGCTGATCCCCTGCCAGATGACGATGGACCTGCTGGGGCTGAAGCGGGACGACCTGATCGACGGGCTCGAGGAGCCGATCGGCGCCGCCACCGCGATCGCCGAGATGCGCGACGCGGCCGTCTCGCTGTTCATCTAAGCCGGGCGCGATCCGCGTCGCGCGCGGATGTTGAGACGCACGTAGTCGATCTCGCCGGCGGGGAGCCGCTCCGCGGCTCGCTCGAGGAAGCCGTCCCGCTCCTCGACGGGAACCCGTTGGAGGACCGAACCCAGGCAGATCGTCCGCAGGTAGAGCTCCAGGTCGCCCTGTGGGATCGGTGTGGGCTGCGGTTGCAACCAGCACTCCACATCCGTGAAGCCCGCGCGCTCGAGCCGTTCCCGCGTCTCCTCCGGACCGGCGAAGTTCTTATCCTCCTCAAGGTCGTAGCCCAGCTCGCGGACGACGCGGCCGAGCTCGACGGTGTTGCCGGCTCCGCCGCACTGCGCGACGAGCTGGCCGCCAGGCTTGAGCACGTCGGCGAGGTTCGCGAAGAGCCGGTCGTGATCGAGGATCCAATGGAACGTCGCCGTGGAGAGCACGGCGTCGACCGGTCCGATCGGGATCGGTTCGAGAAGGTCGTGCACGAGGTACTCCACGCGCGTGTCGCCGAGCCGCTCACGCGCGCGGTCGATCATCGACGGCGAGCCGTCGAGCGCGACGACCGTGCCGGTCGGGAGCCGTTGGAGGATCTCCTGCGTCACCTGACCGGTCCCGCATCCCGCGTCGAGCACCCGCTCGTCGCCCGTCAGGTCGAGCCGTCCGACGACGGTGAGACCCCACCGCGTCATCGGGATCGGGAGACGGTCGTACGCGGCGGCGTCCCAATCCCGAGTCATCGAGTGACCACAACTGGTCCTACGGCTGGTACTGCTGCTCGATCTTCGTGACCTCGCCGCCGTCGATCGTGATCCACCAGTACGTGATGTCCATCGGCGGGAAGTCCGTCTGCTCGGACTCGTCGAGCCAGACGAGGAACCGGTCCTGGGGCGCCGGGACCGGGTCCGTCAACCCGCTGCCGTCGGGAAGGTACGACACCGTGAAGTCGTCCGCGAGGGCCGCCAGCCGCAGCTTCGGGTTGTCGTTCACGACGTAGGCGTCGTTCGGGACGGGCGTCTCGTCGCCGCGCGATGTCGCCACCTGATTCGCCTCGTCGCCCGTGTAGTAGTAGGCGAGGTCGTACCGGATCAGGTGCGGTCCCTCTTCCCCACCCTGGAGGTCGGTCAGGCGGACGAAGTGCCGGCCGTCGGGGAGCTCGTCGCCGGACGGTTCCGGCGACGAGCTCGGCGTCCCGGAGGGCGAGTGGCTCGCCGGCGGGCTCGCCGTCGTCGGGTTCGACGACGGCGATGCCGCGGTCTCCCCGTCGCTGGCGCCAACCACGTAGCCGATCACGAAACGATCAGGCCGACGACGATCGCCGTGACAACGATCGCGTTCCGCCGTCTCCGCGCGTCGGTGCCGCCCGCGTGTCGCCCTTCCGACATCCGTCCCCCCCTCTCGCGTCCCCAGGCTAGCGGCGGACCTGCGACACGCGGTCGTACGTGACACTAATTAGCACCGCGTACTATCCTCATGAACATGAACGAACAGCCCACCGTCGCCGTCGCGGGCCACGCGGAGCCGGCCGCGCTCGCGGCCCGGCTCCGTGTGGCCGGCTGGCGCTTCGCCCGCCGGATGCGGCAGGAGTCCGACCCCGGCATCACCCCCACGCTCCACGCGGCGCTCCATTCGATCGAGACGCACGGGCCGATCACGGCGGGACAGCTCGCTGTCCACGAGCACGTGCAGAAGCCGACGATGACGCGGACGATCCAGGCCCTGCTCGACCGCGACCTGATCGAACGTCTGCCCGACCCCCTGGACGGGCGGGTGAGCTGGCTCCGGATCACCCCCGCGGGCCGCAAGCTCCTGCAACGGTCTCGCCGTCGGACGGACGAGTTCCTCGCGAAGCGCGTCAAGAACCTGAGTTCCGACGAACGTGAGCTGCTCGAGCAGGCGACGGTCCTCCTCGGTCGGCTGGCGGAGGGTGATCGTTGAGGTCGCGGATCCTCGACGCTTGGCAGCGGATCTCCGGAGCGGCGCGTGGCTCCCGCAACTTCCGGCTGTTCCTGAGCGGGCAGTTCGTCTCGGCGATCGGCACGTGGATGACCTTCACGGCCACATCCTGGCTGGTGCTGACCCTGACCCACAGCGGGACCGCCCTCGGGATCAACTCGGCCTTGGCGTTCGGTCCGGTCCTTGTGCTCGGCCCGTGGGGTGGGGTGCTCGCCGATCGCTTCGACAAGCGGAGGATCCTCACGGCGACGCAGAGCGCCTCCGCCGTGATCTCGCTCGCGCTCGCCACGCTCGTGTTCACCGACGTCGTTGCGCTCTGGATGGTCTTCACCTTGTCGCTCGCGTCGGGGATCGTGACGTCGCTCGACAACCCGGCTCGGCAGAGCTTCTACGTCGAGATGGTCGGCGAGGAGAAGCTGACGAACGCGGTCAGCCTCAACAGCGCGGCGTTCACGGGAGCCCGGATCATCGGCCCGGCCGTGGCCGGCCTGCTGATCGCGACGGTCGGGATGGCGATCTGCTTCCTGCTCGACGGGATCTCGTACGCGGCCGTCGTCATCGCGCTCCTGGCGATGCATCCGAGCGAGATGCATCCGCAGCAGCGCACGACCAGGGAGCACGGTCACCTGATGGCGGGCCTCCGCTACGTCTGGTCGACGGACGAGCTCCGGCGCCCCTTGCTCGTGATG
>JBKOZW010000160.1:0-14318 GCA_046726095.1 Actinomycetota bacterium | reverse complement strand
CCCCGCGTGTCGGGCCGCCCGCCGCGACCTGCTCCTCGATCGTCCTGGGGCGGGTCGACCTGGGTGCGCGGGCCGGGGCCTCGGCCGGCGCCGGCGGGGCGGCATCGTCGACGCGCGTCGCGGACGCGCGCCGACGACGCCGCGCATCGGGGCGGGGAGCCGGCGCATCGGCGTCCGGTTCCGCGTCGTCGCGCTGGGCTTCGACGGGGTCGACGGCGGCCGACCCGTCATCGATCTCAGCCGGCGCCGCGGCGGCCGGCTTCCTGCCGCGCCCGCGCCCCCCGCGGCGGCGCCGGCGCTTACGCGGCGCCCCCGTGGGTAACGCCTCGGCTCCGTCGGCCGCGGGCTCTGCGCTCACGGCAGCGGTGTCGGCGAACGCCTCGGCCGGCGTCTCGCCGGTCTCGGCCGCATCCGTCTTCTTGGCGGTCGACGCCTTGCGCCGGCGCTGCTGCTGTCCGGACCGCTGTCGCGGTCGAGGTTGGCCGTTACCGTCCGGTGGCCGATCGGTCTCGGCCTGAGGTCGCTCATCCGGAACGGGCACGATGACCGCGGATCCTGCTTCGGCGGACGATCCGCCCTGCGAGGCCTCCCCGGTCTTCGCGCCCCCTGCCCCGGACCGGCCCCTGCCCCTGCCGCGACCGCCGCGCCGCCGGCGTCGCCGCGCCGGGGACGACCCGGTGGCTCCCGGGGCCTGCTCGGCGCCGCTGGCGATGGTCGGGGTCTCGGTCGGCGTCACGGACGCCTGCGTGTCCTCGACGTGGGTATCGTGGTCCACGGGTTGCTCCCTTCGCTCGATGCGAGGGGGCTGCGTCCCGGAAGGACGGGTGCCGAGCTCGGCTGCGGCGCGGCCGCTGTGCTCGTCGATGTGGGGGGATCTCCCACGCGGCGACCTGCTCGCGCAGGGGATGTGCCGTGATACACCCGGTGTGGACTTCCTTCCGGCGCTGCGGCCCGGCGCGGCGGCCTCATCGTGGCCGCGCGGCGCGGTCGCGCGCCTCCTCGACTCCTTGGATCCCGCCCGGATGACCGGTCTGGTCGGATCTTGGCCGGTCGGGCGGGCACGTCTTCGGTCAGGATAGCAGCGAGGTCGCCCCGGGACCCGCGAGCCGGGCGGACCATCTGCGCTCGTCCCCCCGACCCTCGACGGTGGGCCATCCGGCCCACAGCGCTGTCCCTCGTACGAACCCCACGTCGGCCGGATACCGGAGCCCCAGCAGGCGGAGGACCCTTCCGTCATGAGCGCGGGCACCCTTCCCCTGTCCGAGCGGCTGCGCGTCCTCGTCGTGGATGACAACGATGGCTTCCGCGGATCGCTCACGGCGCTGTTGGGCTCCGAGGACTTCGAGGTCGTCGGCGAGGCCTCCAACGGCGCCGAGGCGATCGAACGGGTGCGTGAGCTCTCGCCCGACGTCGTGCTGATGGACATCCGGATGCCGGGCATCGATGGCATCGAGGCGACACGCCGGCTGAAGGAGCTGCGGCCGTCGGTCGAGGTCGTCGCCCTCACGGGCCTCGAGGAGCAACGGGCGGTCCGAGACATGCTCGTCGCCGGGGCCGCCGGCTACGTGCTCAAGGACTCCGACGGCGATCAGATCGTCCACGCTGTGCGCCGGGCCGCCGAAGGCGGCGCCCTTTTGTCCCCGCAGGTGACACCGACCGTGATCGACCAGCTGATCGAGGCTCTCGAGCGGGAGCGCCGACGGACGCGCCAGCTCGAGATCGCGCAGGAAGCGCTCCTGGAGCGGGGCGCGCGCCGCCAGCAGCTGATCGGTCGCGTGGGCCACGAGCTCCGGACGCCCGTCACCGTGCTCCTTGGGCTCTCGCAGACGCTCCGCCGCGGCGGCCTCTCGCCCGAGCAGCTCGACGAGGTGCTCGACACGCTCGTCCAGCGCGCCGAGGGTCTGGCCCGCCTCGTGCGCCGCTTCGAAGCGGCGCTCGAGGCGGGCCTGACCGAGTGGATCAACGTCAACGAGCTCGCGGAGGAGGTCGCGTCGCATCACCCGCGGATCGCCGTCGAGTCTCCTGTGGGGCCCGTGATGACCGCCCTGAACCGCACCGCGGGGATCCGCATCCTCGAGGAACTGGTCGAGAACGCGCTCGCGTTCTCGCCGCCCGGGTCCGACGTCGTGATCAGGGTCTCACCGGAGGACGACTCGACCCAGGTCCGCGTCATCGACCGCGGCTCCGGCATCGACCCGGAGGCCGTGGCGCGGATCTTCGAGCCGCTCGAGCAGGGGCAGGATCTGCACACGAGGACCCACCCCGGGATCGGGCTGGGCCTGAGCCTCGCCCGCCTCTCCGCCCGGGCGATGGACGGCGACGTCACGCTCGAAACAACGGGCGCGACCGGATCCACCTTCGTCTGGACGGTCGCCGGCGGCTCGACGGAGCTCCGGAGCCTCCCCGCCCCCGCGGCCGCGACCGGCTAGGTGAACCGGCGCATGTGGATGCTCTCGAGCATCCCGATCGCCGCGAAGCTCACGAGCATCGACGACCCCCCGTAAGACAGGAACGGGAGCGGGATCCCCGTGATCGGCATGATCCCGATCACCATCCCAATGTTCACGAACATCTGGATCGCGAACATCGAGGCGATCCCTGCGGCGACGAGCGTCCCGAACGGATCCTTCGACAACGCGGCGATCCGGATCGCGCGCCAGAGCAAGAGGGCGAACAGCAGCAGGACCAGCATCGCCCCGACGAACCCGAACTCCTCGCCCGCGACGGTGAAGATGAAGTCGGTGTGCTGCTCGGGCACGTAGTCCAGGTTCGTCTGCGTGCCGTTCCCGTACCCGACGCCGGTGAGTCCGCCGGCGCCGACGGCGATCAGGGACTGGTCGAGGTTGTAGCGAGCCTCCTCCGGCGCGCCCGCCGGATCCAGGAAGGCGGTGAGCCGCTCCCGTTGGAAGTCCTTGATCACGTTCATCTGGAACGTGACGAAGATCAGGACCAGTCCCGTCAACGACAGGACGAGCAGGTGCTTCAGCCGGGTCCCCGCGACGACCAGCATCCCGACGACGATCGCGGTCAGGGTGATCGTGGTTCCGATGTCCGGTCCCAGGAACACCAGCACCAGAGGGATCGCGGCGATCACCAGCACGCGGATCACGTCCGACATGCTCGGCTCCGGGGTCCGGATCTCCGAGAGCACCGCCCCGAGCATCACGATCACCGCGAGCTTGGCGGCTTCCGCCGGAGCCAACTGGAACCCCGCGATCTCGAACCAGCGCTGGGCCGTTCCGGTCGCATCGGTCGCCCCGAGCCCAGGGACCCGCACGAGGAGCAGGGCCGCGATCGTGCCGAGGTAGATGAATCCGGCGTACACCTTGAAGAAGCGGTAGTCGAAGCTCACGAGGATGACCGCGATCGCGAGGCCGATCAGCGCGGTGATGGCCTGCTTCCTGACCCGCGAGAACGGATCCAGGCCGTCGCCCCGGAGCGTCGAGGCCGTCGCGGAGTACAGGAGGAACAGGCCCACGACGACGAGGGCCGCCCCGAGGAGCAGGAGGACCCAGTCGACATGACGCACCGGCCGACGTTCGTCCGCCCACACGCGCCCCGCGACCATGTCCATCAGAAGTCGCTCCTGACCTGACCGCACCCGCCGCCGCCCGGCGGCAGGTGGTAGATGTCCTCGATCACGTGACGGACGATCGGCGCGGCGCCCGACGCTCCGAAACCGCCCTGCTCGACCATCGCGAGCACGATGTACTTGGGGGAGTTCGCGTCCTTGCCGGCCATCCCGACGAACCACGACGTGTCCTGGTACGGAGGGCGCTCGGCCGTGCCGGTCTTCCCACCGACCCAGACCTGCGACGTCGGGAAGCCCGCGAACGAGCACTGTGCCGTCCCGGACGTGACGACGGAGCCGAGCGCGGCGCGGATGTACGCGAGCTCACCCGGCGAGTACGGGATCGGCCTCCCGCACTTGTCTTCGGGTTGCTTCACCGTGCTGCCGTCGGGCGCGACGATCTTGTCGACCAGGTGCGGACGGCACAGGTGCCCTCCGTTCGCGATCGCGCCGTAGGCCTGCGCGAGCTGCAACGGCGTCGCGTTCACGTACGACGAGCCGATCATCGTGAGGATGTCGATCCCCGGGACGAAGCCGTCGGGGAACAGCTTCGTCCCGTCCTCCATCTTGGCCTGGTCGGCCCACGTCGGGTCCGGCACGAGCCCCGAGGCCTCGGACGGGAGGTCGACGCCGGTGGGCTCGCCGAACCCGAACTGGTGCAGGTCGTTCTGGAGCAGCAGGCCGTTCTCGTTCAGCTGGTTCTCGACGTACTGGCGGTAGAAGTCGGAACCGAACTTGTCGAACACCGTGTCGCAGCTGATCCGGATCGCCTCCGCGAGGCTCATCGATCCGAGGTTCGACTCGGTCCAGTTGTGGAACACGGTCCCCGACGTGTCGCCCGGGTGGGTGTATTCAGCGTCGCACGGGTAGTAGCCAGCGAGCGACGCGAACCCCTCCTTCAACGCCGCGAGGCCCGTGATCGGTTTGAACGTCGACCCCGGCACGTACGGGAGCTGGACCGCGCGGTTGATCGCCGGGGCCGCCGGGTTCTTGTAGAGGTACTGCCGTTGGGCCTTGGTCAACCCGCGCACGAGCCAGCGCGGGTCGTAGCTCGGGGCTGAAGTCATCGCCCGGATCGCGCCGGTCTGCGCGTCCATCACGATCACGGTGCCCGCGTTCGCCTTCAGGTATCCGCTGCCGTCCGACGCCACCTCCGACCGGATGCGCGCCAGGCCGTCGACGAGCTGCCGCTGCGCCGCCCGCTGGATCCGGAGATCGAGCGTGAGGTGGAGATCGTCCCCGGCCGTGGCCTCCTTCACGCCGAGGGCGCGAAGCGTCTCCCCGTCCGAGTTCACGATGAACTTCTGTACGCCCTGGGTGCCGCGGAGGTAGTGCTCATAGACCTGTTCGAGCCCGGTCCGACCGATCACGTCGGTCGGCTCGTACCCCTTGTTCTTGAGCTTGTCGTACTCGTTCGAGTAGATCAGCGAGACATAGCCGAGGATGTGCGCGGCCGTACGGCCGAAGGGATACTCCCGGACGGACGTGGGCACGACGTCGACGCCCGGGAACAGCTCGCGGTACTCGGCGATGTAGTCGCGGACGCGCGGCGACACGAACTCGGCCACCGGGATCGGCTGGTAGCTGTAGTACTGGTTCGTCTGCAGCCGCCGGACCAGGACGCGAGCGGGCATCTTCAGCAGCTTCGAGAGACGGAGGACGACCGCTTCGGCATCCTTGCCCATGGCGTCGCGGTTCACCCGGACCTCGAGGCTCTCGCGGTTCTGGACCAGCACCCGGCCGCGATCGTCCTTGATGAGCCCTCTGAGTGGCTCCGTGTAGGCGAACCGCACGCTGTTCTCGCGTGCCTCCTGTTGGAACGTGGTCGTCGCAAGGACCTGGAGGAACCACAGGCGCGTCGACAGCGCGACGAACATCAGCACCACGAGCAGCGCGAGCACCTTGAGCCGCGACGAGGCCTTGTCCATCTAGAAGTGCACCACCCTCCGGGGCCGGGATCCCTCGGTGATGCGTCGCAGGAGGGGGTAGAGGATCGGAGTGAGCACCGCGTTGTAGGTCGCCGTCAGGAGCGCCACCTTCACACCGTACGCGGCCTCCTCGTGGAAGTTGCCAAGGAGCACCGAGATGACCTCGTAGAACGCGATGCCGGCCGCCGTTCCGACGCCGACCACGATCGTGGGGACGAGCGGCGACGGCGACACGATGAACTGGCGGAACATCCCGACCGCGTATCCCAGAAGCGTCAGGGTCAGCGCGGTCAGCCCCTTCGGCTCGTTCATCAGGAAGTCCTGCGACAGACCGCTCACGAAGCCGACCGTCGCGCCCTCGTTGGGTCCTTCGAGCAGCGCGATAGCGATCGTGACCAGGTAGAGCAGCTCGGGACGGATCCCGAGCAACCGGAGCTGCGCGAAGACCGTCGACTGCAGCAGCAGAGCGGTGATCACGACGGCGGCGATCGACAGGACCCTTCGGATCACCCGCCGGCGCCTTCCTGGGACTGATCGGTCTTCATCACCAGCACGTACTCGAGCGCCGAGAAGTCCACCGCCGGCCGGACCGTCACTGCCGTCTCCAACGCGTTCGTACTCTGGATCACGCTCGAGACCTCGCCGATCAGGATGCCCGGCGGATACCGCCCGTGCTGCCCGTTGATCTCGTAGCTCATCGTGAAGACCTGGACGGGCTGATCGCCGTTGAGCTCGATGCCCGTGTCCTGCGGGATCCCGTCCATCTCGGGATCCTGCTCCCCTCGGCCTTGCACGAGACCCGTGGCTCGCGTCGGGCTGAGCCTCCCGGCGACGGCGAAGTTCTGGTCGATCAGGAGCTCGACGGTCGCCGAGTTGGGCGTGACCTGGGTCACCCGACCGACCAGCCGCGGCGTGATGGCCGACCCGGCGACGACCGGCTGGTCAACCTCGATGCCGTCGTCCGACCCCTTGCTGATCGTGATCGACCACTCGAAGTTCGAGACGCCGTTCGCGATCACGAGAGCGGCGACGCCCTCGGGGAACAGCTGCTGCTGAAGGCCGAGGAGGTCAGTGAGCGTCTGGAGTTGTTCCTCCACGTTGGCCCGTCCCGCGGCGTCCGCCTGGAGGTCGGCGAGCTGGTTCTTCAGGTCGGTGTTCTCCCGCTCGAGCGACGGCAGGTGCGCCAGGCCCGAGAAGAAGTCGCCGACCGGCCGGGTGACCGTCGAGACGGCCTCTTGGAGCGGCGCCAGCGTGGTCTGGGTCCACCGCCCTGCCTCCGCGAGCGGTCCGGTCGAGCCCTCGCGGTAGTCGAGGGTGATGATCGCGAGCGACAACGAGACCAGGGCGACGACGAGGAGCCGCGTGCCACGGGGGCGCGGATGCGTGACCACGCCGGACCTACCGCCGGCTGCTCGGGCTCACCAGGACGCGCTGCAGGACCTCGAACTCTTCGAGGCACTTCCCCGAGCCGAGCACCACCGCCTGCAGCGGTGTGTCGGAGATGCGGACCGGCATCCCCGTCTCGTGGCGGAGACGCTTGTCCAGACCGCGGAGGAGCGCTCCGCCGCCGGTGAGCACGATGCCGCGGTCCATGATGTCCGCCGCGAGCTCCGGCGGCGTCCGGTCGAGCGTGGTCTTGATCGCGTCGATGATCGCGTTCACCGGCTCCTCGATCGCCCGACGCACTTCTTCCGCACTGATCGAGATCGTCTTGGGCAGCCCGGAGACGAGGTCGCGCCCCTTGATCTCGGCGACGAGCTCGTCCGGCGCCGGGAACACGGACGCGATCGCGAGCTTGATCGCCTCCGAGGTCCGCTCGCCGAGCAGCAACGAGTACTCCTTCTTGACGTACTGGATGATCGACTCGTCGAGCTCGTCCCCGCCGATCCGGATGCTCGTCGACGTGACGATGCCGCCGAGCGAGATCACGGCGACCTCGGTCGTGCCACCGCCGATGTCGACGATCATGTTGCCGGTGGGCTCGTGGATCGGGAGCCCGGCGCCGATCGCGGCGGCCATCGGCTCCTCGATGATGTACGCGCGGCGGCTGCCGGCGGCGATCGTCGCTTCCTCGACGGCGCGCTGCTCCACGCCCGTGATCCCCGAAGGCACACACACGACGACACGAGGCTTGGCGAGCAGGCGACGCTTGTGCACACGCTGGATGAAGTACCGCAGCATCTTCTCCGTTACGTCGAAATCGGCGATAACGCCGTCCTTCAGCGGGCGGACCGCCTGGATGTGGCTCGGGGTTCGGCCGATCATCCGCTTGGCCTCGGCGCCCACCGCAAGGATGGCGCCGGTAAGGGTGTTGATCGCGACGACCGACGGCTCGTTGAGCACGACACCGCGACCACGAACGTATACAAGCGTGTTCGCGGTCCCGAGGTCGACCGCCATGTCACGACCAAGGAACCCGAGCACCCCTTCCGTCCCTTGGGAGCGAGACGTAGGGGAAGGCGTGTGCTGAACCCTTTCGGCCATGGGTTACGCGCGCTCATTCAACAGGACATGTCCGCAACCTGGCAACCTGGCGGGCCCGGCACCATCGGGTCGTCACACCTCGACCGCGGATATCGATCGCGTCGGTAGGCTGCGCCCCGGCGATGGGGTACGCGGTGCTGTTCCCGGGACAAGGCTCGCAGGGGCTCGGGATGGCCGACGCGTGGGTCGGCCATCCCGACGGCGCTGCGGTGCTCGACGAAGCATCGGACGCGCTCGGGCGCGACGTCGTGGCCGGGTGCCGCGACGAAGGCGCGCTCGCGACGACCGAGTTCGTCCAGCCAGCGTTGCTCGCGTGCGACGTCGCCGCGTTCCGGGTGCTCGGGGCCGAGGGCCTTGGCGACCCGGTCGGCGTGGCCGGCCACTCGCTCGGCGAGTTCGCCGCGACCGTCGCGGCAGACGCGATCGGGTTGCGCGACGCGCTGGAGCTCGTCGTGATCCGGGGCGCCGCGATGCAGCGGGCGGGGGACGAACGGCCGGGCGCGATGACGGCGCTGCTCGGCGTCGGCGCAGCCGCCGCCGAGCAGCTCTGCGCCGAGGTTCGCGCCGACGACGAGCTCGTCGTCGCGAACCAGAACTCGCCCGCCCAGGTCGTCGCGAGCGGCTCGATCGCCGCGATCGAGCGGCTCGAGGCGCTCGCGATGGACCGGAAGGTCCGGGCCGTCCGGCTCCAAGTCGCCGGCGCGTTCCACAGCGAGTTGATGCGGCCGGCGGTCGAAACGGTGCGGCGGGCGCTCTCGGCGAGCGGGAGCCGCTCGCCGCGGACCCCGATCGCCGAGAACGTCACGGGCGAGCTGGTGACCGACGCCGACCGGCTCCGTGAGCTCCTCGGCGCGCAGGTCGTGTCGCCGGTGCGTTGGGACACGGGGATCGCGGCGCTGGCCGAAGCCGGGGCGACGACCTTCCTCGAGGCCGGCCCCGGGGACGTCCTGACGAAGCTGATGAAGCGGATCGACGGGACTTGCCGCGTCGTACCGGTCGGGAGCCCCGACGCCGCGCGGGAAGCGCTGGCTCCCGGTGCGTAGCGGAGCCGCGCCCACGCACGTCCGATATCCTCGGTTGCCGTGACCAGACACGCCACCATCACCGGCGTCGGCTCGTCGCTCCCACCCCGGATCGTCCCCAACGCATGGTTCGAGGATCGGATCGACACCACGGATGAGTGGATCCGCTCGCGCACGGGCATCGAGGCCCGCCACTTCGTGGCGGACGGGGTCGTCACGTCGGACCTCGCGATCGAGGCGGCCCACATCGCCCTCGATCAGGCCGGGATCCCCGCCGAACAGATCGACGTGGTGATCTGCGCGAGCGTCACCGGGGACACGCCGTTCCCGGCGACGGCCGTCTGGGTGCAGAAGAAGCTCGGCCTGTCGTGTCCGGCGTTCGACGTGAACGCGGCGTGCGCTGGTTACTCGTACGGCCTCGCGACGGCGACGGCGTTCGTCGAGGCGGGCGTCGCCGACACGATCCTGTTGATCGGTGCGGAGGTCTTCAGCAGGATCCTCGACTTCACCGACCGGCAGACCTGCGTGCTCTTCGGCGACGGCGCCGGCGCGACCGTGATCCAGGCGAGCGAGCGACCGGGGATCGAGGGCACGGTCCTCGGCGCCGACGGCGCCGCCGCCGAGATCCTGTTGATGCCGGGCGGTGGCTCGCGTGAGCCGGCCACGATGGAGACCGTCGCGGCGGCCCGCCACCGCATCCAGATGCCGAACGGACGCGAGGTGTTCAAGCGCGCCGTCACGGAGATGGCCGCCTCGTGTCGGGAGGTGCTCGAGAAGAACGGACACACCCCCGAGGACGTCGACCTGCTGATCCCGCATCAGGCGAACGCCAGGATCATGGTCGCGGTGGCGGAACGCCTCGGGATCCCTCTCGCGCGCGCCGTGGTCGACGTCGCGGAGGTCGGAAACACGAGCGCGGCCTCGATCCCGATCGCGCTCGACCGCGCGTACCGGGCAGGGCGGATGAAGGACGGCGACCTGGTCCTGTTCACATCGTTCGGCGCCGGACTGACGTGGGGCGCAACGGTGATGCGGTGGACGATGCCCGGGGTGGGGGGAGCGTGACGTCCCGGGTCGCCGTCGTCACCGGAGCCTCCCGCGGGATCGGGCGGGCGTGCGCGGTCGCGCTCGCGGAGGCCGGGTGGACCGTGGCGATCGGGTACCGGACGAACGAACAGGACGCCAAGGAGACACTGGAGGCCCTCGCGGCGGCCGGGACACCCGGACTCGCCGTGACCGTCGACGTCACCGACGCGGGGAGCGTCCAGGAGGCGTTCCGTCGCGTCACGGACGAGGCGGGCAACGTCACGGGTCTCGTGAACAACGCCGGCATGTCCCGCGACGGGCTGTTGATCAAGTACCCGATGGACGTCTACGAGCAGACGATGGCGACCAACCTGCGCGGTTCGTTCCTGTGTTCGCAGGCGGCGCTCCGCGGGATGCTCCGCGAGAAATGGGGACGGATCGTCAACATGTCGAGCGCCGTGGCGATCCACGGCAACGCCGGCCAGACCGTGTACGCCGCGACCAAGTCCGGGCTCGTCGGGCTCACGAAGTCCCTCGCACGCGAGATGGCGAGCAAGGGCGTCACGGTGAACGCGCTGTGTCCGGGGTTGCTCGACACGGAGATGACGTCGCACCTCACCGACGAGATGCGGGCCTACTACATCGATCAGACGCCGTTGCACCGGGCGGCGACCCTGCAGGAGGTCTCGTCCGTCGTGCGGTTCCTGATGTCGGACGAGGCTTCGTACGTGAACGGCGCGGTGATCCCCGTCGACGGCGGGCTGACCGCCTAGCGGCTAGGCTGACACGACCCCGAATCTGACAGAACGACCAGCGAGAACCGGGAGGAACGGGACAGATGACGGATCGTGCGGAGATCGAGACCCGGGTGAAGAAGGTGCTCGCCGAACAGCTCGCCGTGGACGAGGCACAGGTGGTGCCCGACGCCCGCTTCCAGGAGGACCTCAATGCGGACTCGCTCGACCTCGTCGAAGCGGTCCTCGCCCTGGAGGAGGAGTGGAGCATCGAGATCCCGGAGGACGAGATGGAGTCCGTGAAGACGGTCGGTCAGGCGATCGACCTCGTCTCGACCAAGCTCGGCGTCAGCTGAACGAGGGGCTGGGAGCCCGCCCATGAGCGAACGCTCGCGCGTCGTGATCAGCGGGATCGGCGCCGTGACGCCGGTCGGGACCGGCGTGGACGACTTCTGGGCCGCGATCACGTCCGGCCGCAACGGTGTTCGGGCGATCACGCAGTTCCCGACGGACGACCTGGTCGTCAAGGTCGCCGGCGAGGTCGACGGGTTCGATCCCGCGACGTACCTGGAAGCGAAGGAAGCGCGCCGGACCGACCGTTTCGTCCACTTCGCGTTGGGCGCGACCCAGCTCGCGTGGGAAGACGCCGGCCGGCCGGAGATCGTCTCGGAGCGCGGCGGGTGCATCTACGGGACGGGGATCGGCGGGATCCAGACGTTGCTGACGCAGCACCGCGTCCTGCTCGACAAGGGCTCCGGCCGGGTCTCCCCGTTCATGGTCCCGATGCTGATGGCGAACGCGGCGGCCGGCCACGTCGCGATGCGGTACGGCCTCACCGGCCCCAACATGGCGACCCTGTCTGCGTGCGCATCGTCGAACAACGCGATCGGCGAGGGCATGCGGTTGATCCGCGACGGCTACCTGGATCTCTGCGTCGTCGGCGGGTCCGAGGCGGCGACGGTCCCCCTGACGGTGGCCGCCTTCGCGCAGATGACGGCGCTCACGAAGAACCCCGATCCCGAGACGGCGTCGCGGCCGTTCGACGCGGCACGGAGCGGGTTCGTCCTGTCCGAGGGCGCGGCGACCCTGATCCTGGAATCCGAAGACCACGCCCGCGCCCGGGGAGCGAGGATCTACTGCGAGGTCGCCGGGTACGGTGCATCGGACGACGCGCATCACATCACGGCACCCGACCCCAAGGGGACCGGCGCAACGCTCGCGATGCGTTGGGCCCTCCGCGACGCGGGTGTCGAACCCGAGGACGTGTCGTACATCAACGCCCACGGCACCTCGACGCCGTTGAACGACGCCGCCGAGACCGTGGCGATCAAGGCGGCGCTCGGCGAAGACGTCGCGCATCGCGTCGCCGTGTCTTCGACGAAGTCCATGACCGGACACATGTTGGGCGCCGCCGGCGCGGTGGAGGGCGCGATCTGTGCGCTCGCGATCACCCACGGGACCGTGCCCCCGACGATCCACTACGCGACGCCCGACCCGGACTGCGATCTGGACGTCGTGCCGAACGAAGCTCGCCGGATGGACGTCACGCTCGCCCTGTCGAACTCGTTCGGGTTCGGCGGCCAGAACGCATGCATCGCGTTCCGGGCGATGGGGTGACCGGCCCGGAACTGCCACCTCCGCCCGGTGCGCCGGGCTGGAGTCCCCCGGCTCCGTCCTCGTCCGCGAGCCGCGGATCGATGTTCGACCGGCCGGCGTGGCGCCAGGGCCGTCCCGGATGGGCGCTCCTGCACCTCGCGATCGGGTTCGGCATCGGGATCGTCGCGTTCTTCGTCGCGGCGATCGCGGGCCTGATCGGTCGCACCCAGACCCAGATGGACAACGCCGACGACGGTCCCGTCGCGATCGGAACGCTGCTGGTCCTCGGTGCGTCGCTGGTCGGGTGGTTCCTCTTCGCCTACCTGGGCTGGTCGATCGGTCGTCGCTCGGCCGTGCTCGCCGTCTCGGTGGGCGGCTCCTGCCTGATCGCGGCGGTGCTGTTTTCGGTCGCCTCGCGCTGATCAGCCGTCGAACGAGCGGCTCAACCTGGCCCCGTCGTACTCGAGGGTCTGCGCGAGCCCGCCCACGACGTCGTCGAAGCGACACCGGCGCGGTAGGGCCGGGTCCCCGACGGCGAACCAGCCGTCGGCGAGCGCGCGCAGCTCGTGCTCCTCACCGTCGGACGGCCACATCGCGAACAGCCGGCCTCCTCGTTCGTAGACCCTGATCGCGCGGTTCCACGGACCGTCCGCCCGGTAGAGGCCGGCGAGGTTGCCCGGCGTGGGTTCGGCGTCCTCGTGTGGTTGCTCACGCTCCCGGTCGTATCGGGCCGGGCCGTGGGTCAGCCCGATCGCCGCGCCACGCTCGTCGCGGACCAGGCGGAGCAGGTACCGATCGAACGCCGGATGCGGGACCGCGAACGTGTCCGGCTCGTCGGGCCAGCGCTCGAGCGGGACCGCGACAGGGCCGGACCGGAGCAGGAGACCTCCGTCGGCCGCCTCCAGGTCCAGGGCCCGATCGCCGGCGACGAATCGCCCGGCGATCGCGCCCGCGTCCGGGATGTGTTCCGGTGCGTCGGGGGGCACCATGGCGGGCAGGGGTTCGCCGCGCACCGCGGCGGCGACGGTCGCGAGCGCGAAGCTGCCGAGCGCCTCGCGAACGCCGTGCCCGTTCAGGCAGATCGCGACCGCGAGCCCGTCGTCGGGGCGGATCGCGAGGAGAGCGGTGAACCCCACCGTCCCGCCCGTGTGACGGAACAGACGTGAGCCGTTTCCGTCGACGACGTCCCAGCCGTACCCGTAGCGGGTGCCGCGCTCCGCCGTGTCGGCGTAGGGGCCGATCCACCGATCGAACGCGGCATCGTCGAGCAGGTCTCCTCCGCTCGCGAGCACCATCCGCGCGTACGCACACAGATCCCCGACCGTGGACACGATCGAGCCGTCCGCGGTGTTCGCGACCTGCCACGCGGCCGGTGCGAGGGGGCTCTGGAGGTGCGCGGGCCGATCCGATCGCAGCGGCTCGTACCCGACGCTCCTCGTCATCCCCAGCGGGCCCAGGATCCGCTCGTGGAGCAGCTCGTGGATCGGCGTGCCCGTCACGCGTTCGAGCACGTGCCCGACCAGCTTGTAGCCGAGGTTCGAGTAGGAGAACCGCTCCCCCGGCGCGAACGTCGGTGGATACGCGCGCGCGTGCACCGCGTCGGCGATCCCCCACGGTCCGTGCTCGACGCCGGTCATCAGCCCGCTCGTGTGCGTGAGCAGGTGGTGGAGCGTGATCGGGCCGAACGGCTCGGGGAGCTCGACCCACGGGAGCAGCTCGTTCACCGAGACGTCCAGCGACAGGCTCCCCTTCGCCTCCTCCTGTAGGGCGCAGAGGGCCGCGAACGATTTCGAGATCGACCCGATCTGGAAGCGGCTGTTCGGACCCACCGCGCGGCCCGAGGCGACCTCGGCGAAGCCACGGACGACGGCCCCGAGGGTCGCCTCGCGGTCGGTGACGGCGAGGGCGAGACCCGGAGCGTGCGAACGCGGCAGCAGGTCCTCGGCCGCGCGACCGA
>JBKOZW010000159.1:0-9786 GCA_046726095.1 Actinomycetota bacterium | reverse complement strand
AGGTACTTCTCGGGCGTTCCGAGGTCGATCCAGTAGGCCTCCGCCAGGAATCCACACACCGCGCCCCCGCCGGCGATGATCGCGGGGAAGACCTCGCGTTCGATCGAGAGCTCGCGCTCGGTCGTCCACGCGCGGAGAGCGGCGGGTTCCAGCACGTAGGTCCCCGCGTTCACGTCCCCGGGCATCGGCTCCATCGGCTTCTCGCGGAACTCCCGCACGCGGCCCTCCCGGTCCGCGACCACGAGCCCGAACTGCCGCGCGTCCTCCACGTGGTGCAGCGAGATCGTCACGACGGCGTCTCGATCCCGGTGGAACCCCAGCATCGCGGTGAGGTCGAGGTCGCTGAGGATGTCACCGTTCAACGCGAAGAAGGGCTCGTCCCCAAGCGCGTCGAGGGCGTTCACGACGGCGCCTCCCGTCCCCAGGGGCTGCGACTCGGTGATCCAGGTGATCGCCGGATGGCCGCGACGGGCCTCGATGAACGGGTGGAACGCAGCCTCCAGGTACGGCGAGGACAGCACGACCTCGTCGACGCCGTGTCGAGCGAGGTGGTCGAGGACGTGATCCAGGATCGGCCGGTCGACGAGCGGGAGCAGCTCCTTCTTCACGGTCTCCGTGAGGGGACGCAGGCGGGTCCCGAACCCGCCCACCAGGACGACGGCCTTCACCGGAGACGGCTCCCTCGGTTCACGCGTGCGGCGTCTGCGCGACCAGCATGATCCCGCTCACGATGAACGCCACCCCGACCCATCGCAGCACCGGCACGTCCTCGTGCAGGACGAGGACCGAGAACAGCACGATGAGGACGTAGCTGAGCGCGGCGAACGGATAGGCGAAGGACAGCGATGCTCGCGACAGCGCGAACAGCCATACGATCGCCGACAACGCGAACAACAGGAGTCCGGCCCACACGATCGGGGACGACAGCAGCGACTTGAGGTTCTCGGCGTTCATGTGCAGCTCGCCGCCGCCCGCCGCGTCCGTCACGTGGTTCACGCCGGTCTTCAGCGTGATCTGCGCGATCCCGGCGAGCACCACCGACGTGAGGATGAGCCCGATCAACATCTTCCGACTGCCTTTCTCCGCGAGCACCGGTTCCGCCCGGTCGTTCACAGCTCCTCGACCTCCACCACGACCGGCATGTACGTCTGGCCCCGTCGCTCCTCGAGCTGCCGGACCTCGAAGGAGTAGCGCTGATCCTGGACGTGGTACACGCGTTCGTTGTCGCGTGAATGCACGCCGACCGTCACCCAGTACTGCCCTCCCGTGAACGGCACCGGGCCGAGCTGGAACCGGACGCGCCGCTTGCCGTCGAGCCTGCCGAGATCGGCACCCAGCTGCGCCGTGTCGCCCCCGAAGACGAAGTTGTTCGCCCCGTCGTGGAGCGCGAACGACACGACCGGGTCGTCCACCGTTTCGTTCGCTTTCAGGTCGACCTGAAGCGCGATCGACTCCCCCGGCGCGACGGCACCGTCGAGCAGGTCGAGACCCCGGAGGAGCGCGCCGCCGAGGATCTCGATCTCGCGGCTCCCCTCTTCGCGCGCAAACTCCAGGTCGTGCTTCAGGATCGTCATCCGCATCTCGCGGACGACCTCGTCGGGCGAGCCGATCGCGTGCACGAGCCCGTGGTCGAGCATGGCCGCGCGGTCGCAGAGCTGCCGGGCCATGTCAAGCGCATGCGTGACCAGGACGATCGTCCGGCCTTCGCGTTGGAAGGTGCGCACCCGGTCGAGGCATCGGGCCTGGAAGGACTCATCGCCCACGGCGAGGACCTCGTCGATCAGGATCACGTCCGGGTCGACGTGGACCGCGCACGCGAACCCGAGCCGGACCAGCATCCCGGACGAGTAGAACTTGACCGCGGTCTCCATGAAGTCGCCGAGCTCGGCGAACGCGACGATGTCGTCGTAGACGGCGTCGGTCTCCCGGCGGGAAAGACCAAGGAACGAGGCGTTCAGATAGACGTTCTCGCGACCCGTCAGCTCGGTATGGAACCCCGCGCCGAGCTCGAGGAGCCCCGCGATCCGACCCCGCTCCCGCACCATCCCCTCGGTGGGGCGCAGGATCCCGGCGATCACCTTCAGCAACGTGGTCTTGCCCGACCCGTTGTGACCGATCAAGCCGAACGTCTGACCCTGTTCGATCGTGAGCGAGACGTCGCGCAATGCCCAGAAATCCTCGGCGCGGATCCGGCCGGCCAACAGGCGCTGCTTCAGCGATGTCGGCTTCTCCCGGTAGAGCCGGAACCGCTTCGACACGTCCAGGACCTCGATCGCTGCCGTCACAGCTCCTCCGCGAAATCGCCGGACAGGCCGAAGAACACGCGCCACGTCCCGTAGAGGAGGAACGCGGATCCCACCGCGACCGCGACGAGGCCGATCGCGAGTTGTCCGGTCGAGATCGGGATGAGGACGTCGCCCGCATCCCCGGCGTGATACAGCGCGGTCTGGAAGCCGCTGACGATCCAGGTCATGGGGTTCAATAGGTACAAGCGCCAGATGAGCGAGGCGTGCGCGGAGAACTCGGTCTGGATGGTCACGTGCACGCGACCGATCGCGTACACGATGGGCGTCAGCCAGAACCACACCAACAACGCGAGCCCGATGAGATGCGTGAGGTCGCGGTACCGGACGTTCATCGATGAGATCCAGAATGTCACCGCCACCATGAAGAGCAGCAAAGCGACGAACGCGATCGGATAGAGCCAGATGACGTCGAGCTCGAACCCGTAGCCGGGCGCGAACGACCCAGCGACGAACAAGAACAGGAAGAAGACCAACGATTGCAGCACGAAGTCGACGAGGGCGACGCCGATCGTCGCGAGCGGCAGGATCTCGCGCGGGAAGTAGACCTTCTTCACGAGGTTCGCGTTCATGATCACCGACACCGCCCCCTGGCTGAGCGAGGCCGAGAACAGGTTCCATGGGAGGAGCCCGGCCAATAGGAAGATCGGGTACTTCTCCGCGGCGCCCCCGAGCACCTTGGCGACGAAGGTGAATACCGCCAAGAAGACGACGGGGTTGAGCAGCGACCAGATCGCCCCGAGCACGGAGCCCGTGTACTTGACCTTGAGCTCCTTCCGCACCAGGTTGAACAGCACCTCGCGGAAGGACCACAGCTCGCGGACGCGCTGGCCGACCCGCAGCTTGGGCGGCTCGGACGTGCGTTCGGTGGTGCTCACGGTGGCGGCGATCGGAGGCTCCTTACGTGCGCGAACGTGACGAAAGCGCAGGTCAGCGGAGTGTAGCAAGCGTCTTCGTCCGGACCGCGTTATGGAGCGCGGAACCTGCTCGTCGTTCGGATAACCGCAGCTTCTTCACGTCCGCGCGGTGAGACGTTCCAGGAGCGCGTCGAACATCGGCAGGGTTCGCACGTCCGAATAGGCGTCCTCGAACGCCTTTCGGGCGTTCCGAGACTGCTCGTTGCGGAGCTCAGGGTCATCGCGCAGGCGCCGAACGGCCTCGACGAGCCCCGGTACATCGCCCTGCCGGATCGACATCCCGCACCCATACGTGCTGATCGCCTCGTCCACGTTCGTGCCGGGCGGGCCCACGTAGACGAGCGGGAGGCCCATCGCAAGGCTGCTGTTCATCTTCGAGGGGCTCATGATCCCCAGCGATCGGTTGTCCAGCGAGATCAGGGCGCACCGCGCTCCTGCAAGGACGCCCGCCGTCTCAGCACGCGGAACATATCCATGGAACCGAACGTTCCGGATATTCCGCCGCTCCACTTCCGCGGTGAGCTCGGGGACGCGGACCCCCCCGCCGACGAACAGGAACGTCACGCGGTCGTCAGCGAGGGTGGCGGCGGCATCCGCGATGCCATCCACGCGATGTCCCACCCCAAAGTTCCCCGTGTGGAGCACGACGAATCGGTCCACCAGCGCGGCCTCACCGTACCCGGCCCACGGCGTCGGTCGGAGATCGCGAGGGAATCGGGCGGCCGGTTCCCAGTTCGGGATCACGGAGCCGGCAGGTCGACCGTCGTGCGCGTACCCGGCCAGCACGCGGTTCAACATCGCTCCGTCGACGGCCACAACGTGATCGACGCGCCGCATCAGCCGCCGCGCGGCGGCCCGGAGCGTCCTAGAGACGAACCCGCTGAGACGGATCGTGCCGTACGCCTCTGCGGCGTCGGGGTACACATCATGGGACCAGAGGACGACCTTGGTGCGAGGGTGCAGGATGCGGTGCGCGACCGCGGCCACAAGCACGTACGGCGGGGTGGTCAGGGCGATCACCACGTCTTGCTTTGGCAGGAGCAGCAGTCGTACCACCGCCCCGACAAGGAACGCGACGTAGTCCCCAAGACGACGGGCGTGAGTCGCCTTGCCGAGCGCCGGGGTCCACAAACGGATCACGGTCGGCAAGCCGGCCGTTCGCGAGGAGGAATGAGCGCCGCGCCTGACACCCCCCAGGTAGCCACCGCGCCCGCTGACGACGGTTACCTCGTCGCCCTGCGCCGCCCGGTGATCGGCGAGCGAGGCCGCGAGGTGCGCGGACGGCGCGAGGCTGGGCGGGTAGAAGAGATTGACGATCGCGACGCGCACTGGGCCCTCCGGGCCAGAGAAGGGATCCCACGAACACGGTCCCGAGCGAGGTTAGAGTACCAGCGTGGGTTCCGCGCCTCGCTCCGATCCGGCGTCCGACGCAGCCCCTCCCGCATGCGCGTGGCCGTAACGGTCGAGCAGTCGTGGCACGTCGTTCCCGGAGGCATCGCCACCTCCACCATCGCGATGCTGCGAGCCCTCGCCCGGCGGGGCGACCTCGATCTCGTGGGGATCTCGGCCCGGCATCGAGCGCCCCCACTCCCCGGGTTCACTCCGCCTGTCGCGGTCCGGCGGTCGCGGCTGCCCCGACGGGCGCTCTACGAGTCGTGGCAGTGGTTCCGCCGGCCGCTGGTCGAGCGCGTGACTGGACCGGTGGACGTCGTGCACGACGCGGGCTACGTTGTTCCCCCGTCGAGGGCGCCGCTGGTGGCGACGATCCACGACCTGCTGTTCCTCCGGTTCCCGGACCACTACACGTGGCATTCGCGCGAGGTGCTCCGCCGGGGGCTGGACCTGGCGCGGCGCGACGCGGCCCTCGTGATCTGCCCGTCGGGCGCCACCATCGCGGCGTGCGAGGAGGCCGGGATCGACGCCGATCGCCTGCGCCTCACGCCGTGGGGCGTCGAAGTTCGAACCCTCAAGGGCTCGGAGGCGGCCACCGTGCGGAAGCGGTACGGGATCGACCGGCCCTACCTCCTGTTCTGCGGCACGCGGGAACCGAGGAAGAACCTGCCGCGCCTGTTGGAGGCCGTTCGTCGCCTGGACAACCGCGAGGTGGAGCTGGTGCTCGCCGGCCCGGCCGGGTGGAAGGGAGGCGTGACCGACAGCTCCGACGGCGTCGGCGGTCGGGTGCGCGCCCTCGGATTCGTCCCGCCCCAGGAGCTCGTTGCCTTGTACGAGGGTGCCGAGCTTGTCGTCTACCCAAGCCTCGCGGAGGGCTTCGGCCTTCCCGTCCTCGAGGCCATGGCGCACGGCGCCCCGGTCGTCACGTCGGCCGGCTCGGCCACTGAGGAGGTGGCCGACGCGGCGGCGCTCCTCGTGGACCCACTCGACACCGACGCGATCGCGTCGGCGATCGATCGGATCCTGGACGACGGCGCGCTCGCGACGTCGCTGCGCGAGGCGGGGCGAGCGCGGGCCGCGACATTCACCTGGGATCGGACGGCCGACCGCGTCGCGGCGGTCTACGCTGAAGCCGCGCGGAGCCGGCGGTGACGCTGCCGCGGGTGGGCGTCAACCTTCTGTGGCTGGTCCCGGGCGGCGCGGGCGGCGCCGAGGAGTACGCGCTCCGTTTGCTCCATGCACTGGCTGACGCCGCGCCCGACGAGGTGGATCTTACGCTTCTGTGCAACCGGCGGTTTCCCGGCGCGCACCCGGACCTGGTCGACCGGTTCCCCACCCTCGTAGCGCCGATCGACGGCACCTCCCGTCTCGTGCGGATCGCCGCCGAGTCGACCTGGCTGCCGGCGGTCGTGTCGAGAGCCGGGGTTTGGCTCGTCCACCATCTGAACACGGTGGTGCCGTGGGTCCGGAACCGTCCGAGCGTACTCACGATCCACGACCTTCGGCCGATCGAACTCCCCAACACGATCGGCCGCGCCCAGGGGAGCTACCTGCGGATGCGGCTTCCTCCCGCGGTGCGATCGACGCGTGTGATCACGACGCCCTCGTGGTTCGTCCGCGAAACGGTGATCCGGCGGCTCGGCGTGGATCCAGAGCGTGTCCTGGTCGTGAGCGCCCCACTCCCCGCGAGTAGGGAGGGCCAGCCGCCCGCCGGGCCGCGTGGGCGGCCCACGTTCCTCTACCCCGCCATCACGAACCCGCATAAGAACCACCGAACCCTGCTCGATGCCTTCGCCAAGGTGATCGCGGCGCGGGACGACGCCGTCCTCGTCCTCACGGGGTCACCTGGCGCGGCCGAGGGATCCGTTCGGCGCGCGATCGGGGAGCTCGGGCTATCGCGGAGCGTCCGGCGCGCCGGGCGGGTTTCCGCGGAGGAACTCAACGGCCTGTTCCGCCGGTCGGTCGCCCTGGTCTACCCGTCGACCTATGAGGGCTTCGGCCTCCCGCTCGCCGAGGCGATGGCGGTCGGGTGCCCGGTGATCGCTTCGGACCGGACCGCCCTCCCGGAGGTCGCTGACGGCGCGGGCGTCCTCCTCGACCCATACGACTCGCAGGCCTGGGCGGAGGCGATGCTGCGGCTCCTCGATGACGACCATGAGCGCGCCGCCCTGATCGCCGCCGGCCGCGAGCGTGCACGGTCGTTCACGCCGGAGGAGGCGGTGCGGCAGCAGATGGCGGCCTACCGACTGGCGTTGGAGGGCCCGCGCCGTCGCGCCGCCTCGTAACCTCCCTTGGCTTCATCGGGACGTTGTGCACGACCGAGATCGGTGCCTGGGCAACCGCGATGCTCCGACTCCTCGACGACGACGAGCTGCACAGCCGATCGATCGCGGCGGGGAAGGCCCGCGTCGCACCGCTCACCGCGGCCGAGACGGCCGGCGTCTGATCGCGGCGTACAGGTTCGCGCTCGACGGTTCGTATGACGCTCAGTCCGCGTCGTTCGGAGGGTCCGACGCGAGATGGATCACCTCGGCCGTCCGGCGGGCGCATCGCTCCCACGTGAACGTCGCCACCCGCGCCGTTCCCGCCGCGCGCAGCACGTTCCGGAGGTCGTCATCACCGAGGAGCTGGCCGAGGCCCTTCGCGATCGAGGTCGGGTCTGCCGGATCGACGAGGAAGGCGGCGTTCCCCGCCGTCTCGGGCATCGCGGAGCGATCGGAGGTAAGGACCGGCACGTTCGCCGCGAAGCCCTCGAGGATCGGGAAGCCGAACCCTTCGTAGAGCGACGGATACGCCAGCACCTCCGCGCCCGAAAGCAGTGCACGGCGGTCGGGGTCGGAGACGTATCCCGTCAGCACGATCCGGTCCGCGAGGTCCGCGGAGAGCCCCGCGATCGCCCGGTCGATCCGCTCCCGATACCCCTTCACCCAGGGGACGGCTCCGCCCGACAGGACGAGCCGGTACCGGTGATCCTCGAGCATGCCGAACGCGCGCACGAGCACCTCGAGGTTCTTGCGCGGCTCGAAGCCGCCCAGGAAGACGATGTACGGGCCGGCGATCCGGTAGCGGCGGCGGACGTCCTCGACCTCGGGCGGGCTCGCGGGCGAGAACGCCTCGGCATCGGTCCCGTGGTGGATCACGTGGACCCGCTCGTGCGCGGGGCCGTAGAACCGGAGCAGGTCGGACCGGGCCGCCTCGCTCGGGACGATCACGGCGGTCGCGCGAGCGAGCGATCGCTCGAACCGGCGCCGCCACCGCGCGTCCTGGTGGGGCGCCGTCTCCGGCATCACATCGAAGGCCAGGTCGTGCACGACGACGATCACGCGCCGCGCGGACGTGGGCGGCGGGAGGAAGTTGGGTGCGAACACCATGTCCGAAGCACCGGCGAGCCACTCGAGCTTGGGGGAGCCGATCCGCGAGCTGATCGGACCGAAGAGCCTCGTCGGGATCCTGCTGGCCCGTTCGCCGAGGTTGGCCGACCAGCCGGCGAACCGCCGCGACCGCGTGCCGATCCCGCGAACGTCCAGGTACCAGGCCACGTAGCTCGTGTGCGGATCCGCGGGTGGGAGGTGGCGCAGCAGCGCCCGCGTGTACCGGCCGACGCCGGTCCGGCGCGGGTCGACCGCGGATCTCGCGTCGACGACGACACGCACGCGCGAAGGCTAGCCCACGGACGACCCCGGGATGATCGAGCGCCTACGGCGCCGCCGGGCAAGCCGACGCGGACGGTGCGGCGGACGGCCCGCCGCTCGGCTCCGGCCGGTACGAGGGCGTGACCACGACGCCGACCGGTGCACCGGTGAGGTGCTGCGACTGGACCATCGGCATGTCGGGGAGGTACGCGTGTACAACCTGGGCGTAGGCGTCCTTCCCGGGGGCGTAGACGACGGCCGGGCCCTGCACGCCGGCGAGTGGGGGCCCGTCGACGACGCCCGGCGAGACGTCGAACCCGGCGTTCGACAGGAGCGTCTCGACCTCGTCCGCACGGGAGCCGGCACCATCGTCGATCACGGCCACGGTGGTGTTCGCTTCGGACGGCGGGGTGTTGAGCAGCGACGTCCCGATGTCACCGAGCTGCTTCCCGTCACGGATCGCCGCGAAGATCTGCTCCGCCGAAGCGTCCATAAGGACGACGGACTTGCCGTCCCTCGTCCCGCCGGAGCCGGGGACAGCGCGGAACTCGACCGCCCCGGTCGTGAGGCCGCGGAGCTGACCGACGAGGTACACGAGGTCGCCGGGCAGGAACCCACTGTCGCGATGCATGCTCGACAGGATCGGCTGCACGAGGGTCGGTGCCTTCGCGATCTCCGTCGGCCGGAGCATCTGGTTGATCAACGCTCGCAGGAACTGCTGCTGCCGGCCGATCCGCGCAAAATCAGGGATGGAATCGCACGGGAGGCTGCGGGTGCGGACGTAGGCGAGCGCCTGGTACCCGTCCAGACGATGGCACCCAGGGGTCACGTCGAGACCCGTGTTCGGATCGGCGACGTGGCCGATCTCGTCGTACTCGATCGGTTGCATGCCTCCCGACCCGGTGTGCTGGTACAGCACACCGGGCGTGTTCACCTGGTACTCGGGGATGCAGAGCGTGACTCCACCGAGCGTCTCCACGACGTTCTCGAAGCCGGCGAGATCGATGTAGAGGTAGTGATCGATCGAGAGCCCAGTGAGGTTCGTCACCGTGTCGGCCATCAGCTGCGGGCCGCCGCCGTTCACTCCGCCCTCGAACGCAGCGTTGATCTTGTCCTGCCCGTGGCCGTCGGCTACCCGCACCCACAGGTCGCGTGGGAACGACAGCACGATCGCCTTCTGGAGGGCCGGGTCCGTGTGCACGAGGATGATCGTGTCGGCGCGGTCGCCTCCGCCGATGTCTTTATTGGTGCCGAACTGGTGTTGCTGGTCGATCGGGAGTCCCGCGCGAGAGTCCGATCCGAGCAGGAGATAGTTGCACGGCCGGTTCGAGCACTTGTCGGGCGGGGCGGGCGGAGAATCGCTCCCCGTGGTGGGTCGGAAGGTCTCGTCCGTCCCGATGGTCCGCAGCTGAACCCACCGGACCGCGCTCGCAGCGCCGATGATGCCGACGACGAGCGCGAGCGACGCCGAGGCGGCCACGAGCACGCGGACCCATCGCGCGGGAGCCGAACCTGAGGGTGCCATACGGCCTCAGCGTAGCG
>JBKOZW010000158.1:0-10742 GCA_046726095.1 Actinomycetota bacterium | reverse complement strand
GAGAGCATCGAAGGTCGAGTCCATCAGCACGAGCTGCGCGACGCCGCGCGTCGCGTCCGACCCGGCTCCCATCGCGATCCCGATGTCGGCGTCCTTGAGCGCCAAGACGTCGTTCACGCCGTCCCCCGTCATCGCAACGGTGTGCCCGGCCGCCTGGAGCGCGCGGATCATGGCGCGCTTCCGCTCGGGGCTCACGCGGCCGAACACGGCGTGCTCCTCGAGGATCCCGATCAGGACGTCGGGATCGTCGCCCAGCGCGCTCGCGTCGATCGGGTCCTCGCCGTCGTCAAGCCCGACCCGGCGCGCGATCGCCCCGACCGTCTCGGGGTGATCGCCGGACAGCACCTTCACCCGGACACGTTCGTCGGCGAAGTAACGGAGCGTGTCCGCGGCGTCGGGTCGCACGCGGTCCGCGAGCACGAGCGCGGCGACGGCCCGGAGGCCTTCCGTCTGAAGTGCTCCGGCGTCGAGATCGCCCGTCGAGAGGATCAACACGCGGCTTCCCTCCTCCACGATCGCCTCCAAGCGATCCGAACGACCATCCGACCCGAGCAAGACCTCCGGGGCGCCCAACAGCCACGTACCGCGCTCGCCGAAGGTGGCGCCGCTCCACCGTCGGGACGACGAGAAGGGGAACGTCTCGTCCGGCGACCATCCTGGGGCCGGCTGTGGGAAGGCCGCCCCGATCGCGCGCATCGTCGCGTTGGGGGCGGGATCGTGGGCGGCGAGGGCCGCGAGCGGGCCGGCGGGGTCGTCGTCGGCGAGCGGCTCCACGCGTTCGACGGCCAGCCGGCCCTCCGTGAGCGTCCCCGTCTTGTCGATGCAGAGCACGTCGACGCGCGCGAGCCCCTCCACCGCCTGGAGCTCCTGCGTGATCACCCGGCAACGGGCCAGGCGCATCACGGCGAGGGCGAACGCGAGCGAGGTCAGCAGCACGAGACCCTCCGGGATCATCGCGACCGTCCCGGCCACCGCACTCGCGAGCGCGTGTCGCCGATCGGCCTGCGCCCGCAGCTGGCTGACGAATAACAGGGTCGCCGTAGGGACGATCGCGACCGTCACGTAAAGGAGGATCCGGTCGATGCCCTGGCGGAGCTCCGACCGCGTCAGCGTGAACCGGCGCGCATCCTCGATCAGCCGCGACGCGTACGCGTCGTGACCGACGCGCGAGGCGCGGTAGCGACCGGCCCCGGCGGCCACGAACGACCCCGACAGCACCCGATCGCCTGGGTCCTTCGCCACCGGGTCCGCCTCGCCGCTCACGAGCGACTCGTCGACCTCGAGACCATCCGCTGACACGACGTCGCCGTCGACGACGATCTGCGATCCCGCCGACGCCTCGATCAGATCGTCGAGCACGACCGCCTCCCGGTCGACCTCCGACATCGCGCCGTCGCGGAGGACCCGGACCTTCGGCGTCGTGAGCACGCTCAGCCGTTCCAGCGTCCGCTTGGCGCGGAGCTCCTGGACGATGCCGATCGCGGTGTTGGCCACGAGGACGATCCCGAACAGGGCGTCCTGGAACGGACCGACGATCAGGATGATCACGAGCATCGCGCCGAGGAGCGCGTTGAACCGTGTGAAGACGTTCGCGCGGACGATCCCCGCGATGGTCCGGGTCGGCGTCGCGGGGACGTCGTTCACGTCCCCGCCCGCGACCCTGGCCTCGACCTCGGCGGAGGTCAGGCCCCTGGGACCCGTCACGTCAGCTCCGCGAACAGCGCGAGGTACGACCCGAGGTAGTGCGGCGTCAGGTATCGCTCGCGCACCCGCTCCTGCGCCGCGGCGCCCAGAGCATCAGCCAGCGACCGGTCCGCCAGCAGGGTATCGACCGCGTTGCCGAACGCCGTGAGGTCGCGTGGATCCACGAGGATCCCTTCCGTCCCGTCGGAGATCTGATCCTGGATGCCGCCGACGCGCCCCGCGACCACGGGCCGAGCCTTCCACATCGCCTCGGTCACGGTCAGGCCGAACCCCTCGGCCAGGCTCTTCTGGACGACGACGTGGGCCCGACGTTGCAGCGCGTTCACGACGGTCGCGTTCTCGTCGATGTCGTAGGTCGGCAGGTTCGCCAGGTGGACCCGGCGGCGATCGCCGTCGACGAGCGCGTCCCACGTCTGACGGAGCTCGGCGAGTACCTCGGCAGCCTCGGGGTCGTCGACGACGGAGCCGGGGGTCGGCCCCGCCAAGACGAGGTGCGCATCCGCGAGACCCGGCTCCTCGACGAACCCGCGCAGGACGCCGACGGGATCCTTCAAGGCGTCCCACCGCGAGACCTGGGTCACGAACGGGACGTCGGAGGGGAGCGGCGCCTCTTCGACGAGATCCGCCCGGTGCGCGATCTCCGCGCTCGAGCCGTCCCGGCGGCGGTACGTCACACGTTCGGCGGACGAGCCGGGCGCGAGCAGACCGGTCGCCCGGAGGATCGCATCGCGATCCTCCGGATCGATCCGGTCGTTCTTCGGAGAGAACGCGTCGATGCAGGGTGGGATGATGCGGATCTTCTCGAGGTCCAGCACCTCCCACACAGAGGCCCGCCGGCTGAACGTGATCGCGTCGGCGGCCTCGGCGTCGTCGAGCAGGAACTCCCACGCGGACCGGACGAAGGCGTTCGGCACGTCGATCCCGACGTGGCAGGTCCAGATGACGGTCGCCCCCTTCGCGCGGAGGAGCGGGACCAGACCGAGCGGCTGGGGGTCGTGGACGACCACCACGTCGTCCGACGCGATCGAGGTCGTCCCCTCGATGTTCCCGCGGATCACCTCTTCGTAGTGACGGCGTTCCGCGGAACCGAGCGCACCAGCGTCGCCGAGCACGCCGTGGAGGCGGTTGTGGACACGCTTGGTGATGCGGAAGAACTCGGGGTCGCCCTCGAGGACGAGCCATCGAGCGGCGATCCCGTCGTCGACGAGATAGCCGAGGGACGACGCGAGGAGCTCCGCGACGCCGCCCCCCTCTGCCGTCGAGTTGATGTGCCAGACGGTCGCGCCACCGAGCGATCGGCGCGCCTCCTCGACGGCTCGGTCGTAGAGGCGTCCGACATCGCCTCCGGCGACCGTGCGGAGCTCGTGTGCGGAGCGAGGAGGGACCGTGACCTCGAACATAGGACGAAGGCGGCTCGTGAGGACGCCGTCTTCGAGCTCATGGTCAGCGTCCACCGCAAGGATACTCCGGGACCGCCGCTCGCCTGGGTGTCGATCCGGTGGGAACTCGTTCGACGCTTGGATAGGCGGCGCCGTCGGGGTGCCGGGACGTGAGGAGGACGACATGCGGTACATGTTGCTGCTCAAGGGCGATCCGCCCGAAGGCTCGATGCCGAGCGAGGAGCTGATCGGCGCCATGCTCGCCTACGACGAAGAGCTGGCGAACGCCGGGGTCCTGCTGGCCTCGGAAGGCCTCCACTCGAGCGCCAGAGGGGCGCGGGTCGTGTACTCGGCCGGCAAGCGCACCGTGATCGACGGTCCGTTCACCGAGGCGAAGGAGCTGATCGCCGGCTACCTCCTGATCCAGGCCGCATCGCTCGAGGAGGCGATCGAGTGGGCGAAGCGCTGCCCCGTCGACGTCGCCCTGAAGCAGTTCGCGGACGATCCGTCGGTGGAGGCGGTGATCGAGGTGCGCCAGGTCGCGGAGATGGACGACATCGCCACGGCGACCGACGAGCAGCGGGCGACGGAGCGCCGAGTACGTGAAGCAGCCGAGGGCGACTGATCGGACGTCCGTCGTTGTCGCGACCCCGAGCGGGGTGCTCTGATGGGTCGCGGTGGAGACGACCGACGTCAACCGTACGATCGAGGCCGTCTGGCGCATCGAGTCCCCCCGGCTGATCGCGGGGCTCGCGCGGATGGTGCGCGACGTCGGCACGGCCGAGGAGCTGGCGCAGGACGCCCTGGTCGCGGCGCTCGAGCGATGGCCCGCCACCGGCATCCCGGACAACCCGGGTGCCTGGCTCATGGCGATCGCGAAGCGTCGCGCGGTCGATCTGATCCGCCGGAACGAACGCTATCGGTCCAAGCTCGAGGAGCTCGGGGGTGAGCTCGCGCGCACGGGCGAGGGGGCGGTGGATCTCCCGGACCCAGAGACCCTGGAGCCCGACCACATCGACGACGATCTGCTCCGGCTGATGTTCGTCGCGTGCCATCCCGTGCTCTCGACCGACGCGCGGGTCGCGCTCACGCTCCGCCTGCTCGGCGGCCTCACGACCGACGAGATCGCCCGGGCGTTCTTCGTCTCGGGGGCGACCGTGGCGCAGCGGATCGTCCGCGCGAAGCGAACCTTGGCGGAGCGAGGGGTCGCCTTCGAGGTCCCGGACGGAGCCGAACGCGCGGAGCGACTGGCCTCCGTGCTCGAGGTGATCTACCTGGTGTTCAACGAGGGCTACGCGGCCACGGCAGGGGACGAGTGGGTCCGGCCGGAGCTCTGCGAAGAGGCGCTCCGGCTGGGTCGCATCCTCGCGCGCCTGATGCCGGGCGAACCCGAGGTCCACGGCCTGGTCGCCCTTATGGAGATCCAGGCGTCGCGGCTCCGTGCCCGGGTCGGTCCGGGAGGGGAACCGGTGTTGCTGCTCGACCAGGACCGTCGGCGTTGGGACCGGCTGCTGATCCGTCGCGGGCTCGCGGCGCTCGCTCGGGCCGAGGCGCTCGGCGGGGGGGAGGGGTCGTACGCCCTACAGGCCGAGATCGCGGCCTGTCACGCGCGCGCCCAGGCGCCGGAGGACACCGACTGGGAGCGGATCGCGGCCCTCTACGCGCTGCTGGCGGCGCGCGAGCCCTCGCCGGTTGTCGAGCTCAACCGTGCGGTCGCCGTGGGCATGGCGCGCGGTCCGGCGGCCGGGCTCGACCATCTGGACCGCACGCTCGACGAGGGTTCCCTGCGCGGCTCCCACCTCGTCCCGAGCGTCCGCGGTGACCTCCTCGCGAAGCTCGGGCGGGTCGAGGAAGCCCGCGTCGAGTTCGAGCGGGCGGCAGAGCTCACGCGGAACGAACGCGAACGGACGCTGCTCCTGGATCGCGCGGCGTCCGCGCGGTGAATCCGGAGGAACGATCAGCGGACCACGAGGAGCCGCCAGCAGAGGAGGCGGTCCCCCTGCCTCGTGACGAGCTCGGTCCGCTCCGTGCAGGACCCGAAGCGGTGCGCCCTCGCCGGAGCCGTCTCGAAGACGTAGACGTTCACCCCGTCCGCCCTGCAGTCCATCGGCTCCACGAGGCCATCGTCCACGCGTCCGCAGATCGCGGAGCCCACCTCGTCCGTGGCCGGGATCACGATCCGGTACGGCGGGAAGGCGCCGAGCACCTCTTCCGAGCGGGAGACCGACTCCTCGTGGGTCTTGGGTCCCGAGAACGCCGACCGGAGGATCCGTTGGGGCGCGGAGCGAGCGGGCGGGGCCGCGTCCCGGGGAGCTAAGAGGAAGGCCGCGGTGAGGGCGATCGTCGCGGCGGCGACCGCCGCGACGATCGCCCTCCGCCGCGGGGATCGCTCGCGCGGTCGACCCGACCCGTCCGAGCGGATCCGCTCGATCATCTCGTCGGAGACGGGGTCGACGGCGTAGCTGGACAGCAGGCCCGACTCGACCTCGCGCGCGGAGGCGAAGACGGGTGCGGGTGCGTGCTCGGCGCACCACGGCAGGAGCCGGATCCGCCCGCCGGCCTCGAGCCGCTGAACCACGTCGGCGCGCCGGCCGGTGCCCTCCGCAAGGCACCCGGCGCACACGAGACCCAGCCTCCCCGGATACCCGACCTCGGCACGGTACCCATGGCCGTGCTCGATCACGCGCCCCCACAGCGAGACCTCGCCGACGACACCGCCGGGGAGCGACCGCAGGCCGCCGAGCGCCTCCGGGGTCGTGGTGGCGTAGACGCCGCAGCGGCATCGCCGCTGCGGCGTCGGCCGGCGGCCCTTGGAGCAGGATGCCGCGTGCGGAGCACGCGGCATCCAGCTCTCGGCCCGCGTGAGCGACGAGAGCCGGATCTGGCCGTCCTCTTCGACGAGGCTCCAGCCTCGCCAGGCGGTCACCGCATCGATCTCGGTGGCGACGGGCTCGTCCCGTGTACGCACCCGACCATCATCCCCCAGATGCCGCGCGCGCGAACCGCAGGTGATCCCGTGGGCTATGCGGCAGCGGTCCCGAGCACCTCGACCAACCGCTCGATGGCCCACTCCAGCTCACCGCGCTCGATCACGAGCGGCGGCGCGAGCCGGATCGTGGACTCGTGCGTGTCCTTCGCTAGGATGCCTCGGGCCATGAGGCGCTCGCAGGCCGCGCGCGCCGTTCCCGCGTCCGGCGCGAGGTCGATCCCGATCCAGAGACCGCGGCCGCGGACCTCCGCCACGCTCGGGATATGCGTCCCTCGCAGCTCGTCGAGCAGCCAGGCACCCAGCTCCGCGGAGTTCCGCTGGAACTCGCCGGTCCGGAGCATGTCGATCACCTCGATCCCGATCGCGCAAGCGAGCGGGTTGCCGCCGAACGTCGAGCCGTGCTCGCCCGGGCGGAACACGCCGAGGACCTCCCGGTCGGCGACGACCGCGGAGAGCGGCATGATGCCGCCGCCGAGCGCCTTGCCCAGCACGTAGACGTCTGGGACCACGTCTTCATGCATGGAGGCGAAGGTCTGGCCGGTCCTGGCCAAGCCGGACTGGATCTCGTCCGCCATCAGCAGCACGTCGCGCTCGGAGCAGAGCTCATGCGCGCCGCGCAGGTACCCGTCCGGAGGCACGACCACGCCGGCCTCGCCCTGGATCGGCTCGACGAGGAACGCCACGGTGTCGTCGTCGATCGCGGCCCGCAACGCGTCCAGGTCTCCGTACGGGACCGACACGAAGCCGGGGGTGAACGGTCCGAAGCCGTCCCTCGCCGACGGGTCGTCGGAGAAGCTCACGATCGTCACGGTCCGGCCGTGAAAGTTGCCGTCGGCGACGACGATCTTCGCGCGGTCCGGCGCGACGCCCTTCGCTTCGTACCCCCACCGGCGCGCCGCCTTGATCGCCGTCTCCACCGCTTCCGCGCCGGTGTTCATCGTGAGGACCATGTCCTTGCCGGCGAGCTCGGCGAGGTCCCGGCAGAAGACCGGGAACGTGTCGTTGTGGAAGGCGCGGGAGGTCAGGGTGAGGGTGTCGAGCTGCCGGTGCGCCGCCGCGACCAGTCGCGGATGGCGGTGGCCGAAGTTGAGCGCCGAATACGCAGACAACATGTCGAGGTAGCGGTTGCCCTCGACGTCGATCACCCAGGCGCCCTCGCCGCGGGCGATCACGACGGGAAGCGGATGGTAGTTCCGAGCCGCGTAGCGTTCCGCGAGCTCGAGGAGGTCGTGCGTCCTCGCGCCGGTGGCCTGGTCGGTGCTCACGTTCGATCCGAGCCTTTCGTTCGTCTCGTCTCGCTCATCATCGCAGGCGCACCTGCCTGCCGGGTCAGGCCTCTCCCGGCCACCGCCAGACCGAGGCTCCCCCACCCACATACGCGCGAACGAGCCCCGTCTCCTGGAGGAGATCGCCGTACCGGCCCTCCGCCCGATCGTCCAAGAGGACGGCCGTCACCTCGCGTTGAACGATCCAGTCACGGAACTCCGCCGGCGGCGGGAGGTACGAGATCGTCCGGACGTGGAGGCCATGCGCGATCGGCCCGGCGTCGAACGCCTCCGGGAGCGGCCCGATGTCCCCCTCGGCCAATCGGAACCAGAATCCCGAGGAGGCCTGCCACCGCATCTCGTCGCCCTTCACGAACGGGATCGCGTACACGATCTCATCGGGATGGAGCGCATCGCGCACCGCAGGAGACGTCGTCAGCTCGAGATCGACCTGTGGAACGTGCCGGGCGAGCGACCCGGGGAACGTCCCGACGATCGCGACCGCGACGATCGCCCAGCGGATCCACGCGGCCCGGCCGTGTGCGCGCGCGACCCAGATCGATGCGATGACGGCGACCAGCAGCAGCGTGAACGCCGTCAAGCGAGGAGGCGCCGCCGAGCTCAGGAACGGCGCGCTGGCCAGGAGCCGGCCGGGAAGCCACGCGATCGCTCGTCCCCCTACGACCAAGGTGGGTCCGAGCGCGATCGCGCTGATGAGCAGGAGGAAGGCGATCAGCGCCCAGGTCTCCCTCCGGCGCCGCTCGGTGATCGCGAACCCGATCACGATCGCGACGGCGCCGATGCCCAGGTACCGCTCTCCGTTCCCGCGCGGCGAATCGGTGATCGGAGCGACGAACCCCCGTTCGCCAATCGCGGTCGCCGGCGGAGGAACGATGAACGCTCGCGGATCGGCTCGCGCGAGCTCGGGGGTACGCACCGGCGTCGCGGGCCGATGGGCGACGACGGCCCGGACGTACGGCGACAGCACGATCGCCGCGATCGCGCCCGCCACCACGATGAGCGCGCCGGTCTCGAGGAGCCGTCGTCGGAGGTCCGTGCCGACGAGCAACGCCCCACCGAACGCGACCGCACCGAGCAAGGCCGCGGTCCCGAAGACCTCCGTCGAGATCGAGAAGAGCGCGACCAACGACGCCGAGGAGCCCGCGACGAACGCGACGCGACCGATCGAGCCCTCGACCCGTCGGATCACGAGGTACGCAAGCAACGGCACGGGGAAGATCAAGACGAGGTTCGGATATCCGTTCATGTTCGTCGCCATGTAGGCGGAGAACCCGAACAGGAACCCGCCTGCGAACGACGGCCAGAACGCATGTGTGAGGCGGTGGCAGGCGAGGTAGGCGGCCCACGCCGCGAGCGCCGGCGCGACGGCGAGGGTCAGGTTGAGCGAAGCGAGCGGTCCGAAGGCCGCCGTCACGGGCCAGGTCACGAGGGCGGGCCCGGGGATGAAGGCGTTCCACGCGAGGTTCACCCCCGTCGGGGCGAACACGACCCCTGCCTCCAGCGGGTTCCGGCCGTGCGCGAGCGCCCACGGCGTCCACGACAAAGCCCATTGGTAGAAGTTCCCGTCCTGGATGTCGGTCCCCAGGTGCTCGCGGCCGAAGGACGGCAGGATCGGAACCACCCAACACCAGACGGCGACCGCCTGGTACGCGAGGTACGCCACGAGCCCCTTCCATGCCGGAGCGAGCGTCCTCATGGGTTCCGTCGGTCGATCGGGCTCCGTCGTGCCTTCGGACGGTTCGTTCGTCCCCGGCAGCGTGTCGCCGGCGGTGGTCATCCCGTCGGGCGCCACACCGAGACCCCGCCTCCGGCGAAGACCTGGACGAACCCCGCGCTCTCGAGCATTTCGCCGAACCTCCCGATCGCACGATCGTCGACGACCACCGCGGTCACGTCCCGCTCAGCGGTCCAGGTTCGGAACTCCTCGGGCGGGACCTGTCGCTGCCGGCCGCCTCCGTGCAGACCGTGGGCCAACCGTCCGCTGTCGACGTCGGTCGGGACCCACCCGATGTACCCCTGGGCGAGCTTGAACCAGAAATCGGATGTCGCCTGCCAGAGGTCCTCGTCGCCCGTGTTGTACGGGATCGCGTACGTCACCTCATCCCGGTGCACGACGTCCCGGAACTGTCCGGACGCGAAGAACGCCGGGATCTGCTGCGGCGGCAGGTGCTCGGGGGCCGAGGGGAACACCGAGACCACGGCCGCCCCGACGATCACCCAGCGGATCCACCCGGAGCGCCCCGTCGCCCGCGACAGCCACAGCGCCGCGACCACTCCGACCCCGAGGAACGCGAACACCGCGAAGCGGGCGGGGATCACCGATCGCAGGAGACGGACATGAGACAACACGCTCTCCGGCATCCACCCGTGTGGCACGCCACCGATGTGGAGGACGGGCCCGAGCGTCAACGTCGTCACGGCGATCACGAACGCGACCAGCAGCCACGTCGTGCGCCGGCGCCACTCGGTGATCGCGAAGCCGACCAGCATCCCGATGACGGCGAACCCGAGATAGGCCTGGCCGTTGGGCCGGGGGAACGTCGTCAGCTGACGAAGTCGGCCGTCGAACGCAGCGCCACCCGCCCTGATCGCCTCCGGCGGGATCACGAGGCTCCACAGATCGGCCTGTGCGATCACCGCGGCGGGCCGGACCGGCTGGTCCGGCGCGAACACGATGATGTCGTGGAGGTACGGAGCGAGCGCGATCGCGGCGACGCCGCCCGCCAGGAGGATCAACGCGCCCGTGCGCCACAACCGCCCGCGGATCTGGCCACCGAACAGGAGCACGACGGCGAACGTGATCCCTCCGATCACCGCGGTGGTCGCGAAGAGCTCCGTGGAGATCGAGAACAGGCCCACCAGCGTTGCGGCGAACCCCGCGACGAACGCCACCCACCCGAGCGATCCCTCGACGCTCCTGATCACGAGGTACACGAGCAACGGGATCGGGAAGATCAACACCAGGTTCAGGTACCCCACCATGTTGGCCGCGAGGTAGGAGGAGAATCCGAACAGGCAACCGCCGGCGAGCGACGGCCAGAAGGCCCGCGTGAGGCGGTGGCAGACCAGGTAGGCGGCCCACGCGGCGAGCGCCGGCGCCAGCGCGAGCAGCACGTTCAGCGACACGAGCGGGCTGAACGCGGCGGTGATCGGCCACATGACGAGGGCGGGGCCGGGGATGAAGGCGGACCATGCGAGCGTCGTCCCGGATGGTGCGAAGACCCAGCCGACGTGCAGCGGGTTGAGGTGATGGGCCAGCGCCCACGGCGTCCAGGCCAGATCCCACTGGTAGTACCGCGAGTCCCGCGCACCGGTTCCCAGGGACTGACTCGCGAACCGGGACACCAACGGCAGGACCCAGGTCACGAACGCCAGCGCCTGGTA
>JBKOZW010000157.1:0-15951 GCA_046726095.1 Actinomycetota bacterium | reverse complement strand
GACGTCTGTGCGAACGCCGAACCTGCGCTTCCCACGATGAACACGCCGGCCGTCACGAAGGCGCGCGCGATGCGCTTGTCCATCTCAGCTCCTCTCCGAGCCTCTCCTGCGCTTCCGTACCATCGTACGTTCTTTACGTTGCTATTTGTTCAGATTGATGAAGCTCTGGAAGATCGACTGACGGCGCTTGATCCGCAGCTGCGCGGCCTGCGTCGGAGGACGCTGGCGATCGAGACGCCGAAGATGTCCGCCTGGATCATGGCGAGGGCGAACGCGTTCAGCTCCTCGACGTTGGTCCGTTCGGCCAGGTGCTGGAACGCCTCCGACCGCGGGACCCCCAGCTGCACCTCGTGGAGCATCCGGGCGAACTCCGCCGACAGCACGCCGGGCACGTTCCGGACGACCTGTGCGATCGCCGCGTTGAGCGACAGACCCTCGACGCAGCGTCCGGGTACATCGTCAGGAAGTCGATGATGTCCGCTCAGTCCTGCCTCTTCTGGTCGCGGTGGCGCATCAGCATCGACGAGATTGCGGCGAACACCATGTTGCTCGCGGAGTGCGAAACACGCTGTCGCATCAACGTGAGCCCAATGGTGAGGAAGGCAGAGAAGCAGGCGGGGCCGCACTGGAGATCCGGGTTGCACGGCCACTCGGGGTCGTAGCCCAGAGCATCACCACCCCTGGGCGACCACCGACGGTGGTCCCTGACCTTCGGCGACCACGGCATCTCCCTCGTTGTCCGGAAGCCGAGGCGAGGACTTGGCACCCCGTTGCATCGTTCCGTCGGGCGTCGTGAGGCAACCTTGGGGCAAATTCCCTACTGCGCGACTCGAACGTCGGCTACCCGATAGACATCCGGAAGCCCGAGGTCAACGATGGGCTGCATCGCTCCCTCCGATCCCAAAGGGGTGGTTGCCGATGCGACCTCTTCGTTCACGACGGGCCATCACGCTGCGTGCACGTGGTGCTCGTACAGTTCCGCCGCAGTCTCACGTGAGGCGCGCGCTCGCGATCGCCCTCGCTGGCGTGCTCGTGTTCGCTGCGCCAGCGGTGTCGCTCGACCGGCCGGAGCAAAGGCTCGCGGCGATGACCAACACTGCGCGGCACCGGCACGACCTGCCGAGGCTCGTCGAGCGCGCGCGTTTGAGGGCGGCGGCCGAGCGGCAGTCGGTCCGGATGGCGAAGCGCGGACGGCTCTTCCACGGCTCCCTCGCGTGGACTTCGGGCCGTCGCTGCTGGGGGCAAAACGTCGGCAAGGGGCCAACCATCCGGGCCGTCTTTCGGGCGTTCATGCGGTCGGCGGACCACCGGGCCAACATGCTCGACCGCTGCTACAGGCGAGCAGGGTACGGAGTCGTCAAGATTCGCGGGGCCGTGTGGATCACGATCAACTTCGCAGGCTAACCGCAGATCGGTGAGCAAAGTGTTGACAGGCCCCAAGATCAAGATGTCGCGGCGGCCCGATCTCGCTAAGCAGCCGTAGCACCCTCCGCCGCGCATCCGGATGCATCGTCAGGAAGTCGATGTCGGCCCAATCCTGCCAGTTCTGGTCGGGGTGGCGCATCAGCCGGGAGGAGATCGCGTCGCGGTCGGCCTGGTCGCGGATCAGGACCTGGCGAAGGTCATCGCGAGCCTTCAGTCAAGTGTTTCGAGGAGGGCGCGGAGCTCGGCGTCCTCCTCGCTCATGCGGGCGGCGGTGGCGGGCTTGGACGCCGGGACGTGTTGATCCCGACGATGTTGCCCCGTCATGATGTTCGACGCCGTGAGTGCGTGGGACCGCTCCCTGAGCGGTTGGTACACGTAGCCGATGTCATGGAGGCGCCGGCCGACGGACTCGACCTGCTGAACAATCCTGATACGTCATCGCCTTCAGTCTCGGGGTGCATCGTCCAGCCGGCGACGGTTCCACCGAGGCTTAGCTTCACGATGTAGTAGGCATGTCCGGTGTCCCACCACGCCTTCGCGTTCTCGGGCCATGCCGCGACCGCCCTGGCGTTGTTCGGCCCGGTCTGCCTGGTTCTGCATCCGTGACTACTTGCACGTGAAGTTCACACTGGCTGGCACATTCTTCCCGAGCTCCGCGCCCACGATTCCTCCCGACGCAACCGCCGGCGAGGTGCCGCAAACGAGGACCGCTACGAATGCGGCTTTGCCATTTCAACACCAGCTCCCATGAATGTCTGCGGCCACCCATACGGCTTGCAGATCCGGTCCCAGCTCTCGAAGTCCGGGAGCGTGAGCCTGCCTCGATCTCCCGGTATTCCTGCGGCTTGATACCCAGACGCCACGCGACATGACCGATCGTCAAGCCGTTACGTCGGCGATCCCCTTCCAGCACCCCTCGGCTACGCGGCCAGCGTCGCCACGGCCGAAGCCTACGCTAGGTGTTGGGACGGGCCTAAGCGCCACAGCGGACGCGAACGACGGGCGACTCAAAACCCCTCCCCAAGTCGCCCGCCTGGCCCGCCCTCCCCGCTTTGGCCGATCTCTGGCACCACATCGGTGTATACCGGTGAGCGACGGGTCACCCTGGTAGGAGGATGGATCGATGGCTGGAACGCATGACGACGCCGTTCTCGTCGTCGAACTCGCCAAGTGGGGAGCGATGAGCGGACTCGCAGAGGCGCTGGGGAACATCTTCTCGGACGACTTCGATCCAGACGCGGCCGAGCTGGGCGACCCCGCGGTTCGTATCGTGCTCGGCTTCTACGAGACCGTGGCGACCCTCGTGAAGAACGATCTGCTCGACCGGGAACTCGTCTACGACTGGTTGTGGGTGGCGGGGTCCCTGGGACCGGGTCGGCCCTGCGGCGATACGAGCCCGCGAGGCTGCTGGTGCCCCCAATCTGTACGAGAACTTCGAGGCGCTGGCCTCACGGCAGCAGGCACCCACCGTCTGAGGGCGGGGCCATCGCACTGGGGTCGTCGAGACCGCCACGATCGACGCGCTGGGTACGGCCCGAACGGCGGGGGCTCGTGGCCCCGCTCTGAGGAACGGGCCTGGAGCTGCCCGAGGGTTGAGCGATGTACGTTGCAGGCTCGGGCGTGAGCTCCCGCCGAAGCGGAGCCTTACCCGCGTCCAGCGATTCGTTCGCGAGAGCCACCGCCATCGCTATGACGGCATCCGTCCACCGAGAACCATGGATGCTCGCGAAGACCACCTGTCCACCGATCGGAACTAGGACCGCCACGTGCCCGCCGTTCGCTCCACCGGCGGGATATTCGGGGAACCCGTAGACCCTGACGTGATGACTGCCTACATCCCGGGTCTCGAGGAGCCTCGCCCTCCCCGGATACGCGTTCCCAAAGCCATGCAGTACCCACTTGCGAACGGGTCCGACGCCCCCTCCTCCGACTATCCAGTGAGCGGTCCCTTCGATGTCGCCGTTGTTGAACGAGAGGAGGTACACGCTGCGGCTCGGGAACAGATACGGACCCGACAGCCCCCGCTCAGCGACCAAGGGCACGTCGGGGACCAAGCCGGGGCACACCACCTTGACTCGAACCTCCTGGCGTGCCGATCGACAGCTCCTTCGGACCCAAGACGGCACCTCGGTGGTCAGTCTCACCCCTTGACCGAAGGTGATGACTTCCGGTTGTGACATCCCATCGGCCGACCGCGTGGGCGGTTCAGCTTGATCAACTGCTGTACATCCCACTGCCAGAAGCACGATCGCGCACGACTCGATCATGGCCGAGCTCACCTTGCTGAGTATCGCACCGGAGGTAGTGGCGTCCGTCGCAAGAGTACGAGCCTCTGTAGACGGCACGCCCGTGATGCGCGAGGGGTTCGTAGACGTACCCAAAAACCGGCGGAGCTCTAGCCCTTGGGAACGTACACGCCGCCCGACTGGAACGGTACCCCTCGCTGGTCCGAGTACGGGTAGTGCGGATCGCCGAGGGTTCGCTGATGCCCCAAGGAGCGTGTACTAGGACGTTCCCGGAAGCTCCTTGAGCGCGTTGACCAGGTCTCGCTCTACCTTGGGCAGCTCAGGCCATTTGTCGATCTCGCGAAGGAGGTTCTGAGCTTCTTCCTTCGTCATCCAGACGCACACCTTGTCCTCACGTGGCTCTGCCTGCATCCGTCATCCCTCCGATCGGACGTGCGTCCGCGCGCGCGAAGCCCGCGGTGATCCGAGATCTTGTGCGGAAGGTCCCCTTGTCGGGCCGAGGATGCGATCCTCTGACGGATCTGCAGCAGTCGCTTCTGCAGGTCTGCGCGCAACTGCAATGCCTCGGCGAGCTTCAATGGTTGTCTCTTTCGATGACCGGACCGTTCGGATGATGGCTCGTCCGCGATGCGATGTCTACCGTTCGTCGGGTGCCCGCGCGCACAGGACCAGGTGAGTTGGATCTCAGCCATCGTGAGGCCCGACGGTCCGTAGTCTGCCGAACGGATCGCCGCCGCCCTGATCTTCCGCGTCGCCGGCCGAAGCCTCGGTCGTCCATGACCCGAAGTGTCCCCACTCACTGCTGCGGACAACGATGTTGCGACGAGCAAGTCGTTCAGCGACCTGGGCATGAGCGATCCTCGGCCGTGACTGCCTCCGCCCGGATCGGGTACCAACGAACATGGAGTAACGATCTCCGGCCCTCGGACGATCTACCCAGGTGCACCGTCGGGAGGCGCGGGGAACCGCCTGACCGTTCCCGTGCGACCGTGGCCGTCTCCTCACGTGAGGCCGCCCGCAAGGTGAGGCTTGGGGCGGGCATGGGGTAGTTCCCGGAGACTCGTCGGCCCCATGCCTGTCCCGGGTCTCCCACCCGAACGCCCGGTCGGCTGACTCCTCTGCCACGGGGTTGCGCCGCTGGGGTAGGCTCGGCTCGTCTTCCACGGAAGGGGTTCCTATGGGCGTATTCCTGTGGCTCGGCATGCTCGTGGTCCTGATCCTCGACGTCGCCGCGACCATCGACGTGGTGCGACGCCCGGATCTTGGCGGGGGCGCGAAGACGCTCTGGATCGTCCTCGTATTCGTCCTCCCGGTGATCGGACTCATCGCGTACGTGATCGCTCGTCCCAGCGTCGTGGACATGGGCGACGATCCGGAGAAGGCGAAGAAGGCGGCCGGGGTGGCCGCCTCCGAGCGCGCCCGGAACCGCGCGAACGAACAGGGGTTGGGCGACTACCGCTGAGGTCAGGTAGCCGATCGATCGCCGTGCGGCCGGGTTTGGCTGGGTCGACGTGCTTCCCCGGTGGGTTCCGGGGACTGAGCGCCTGAGATGGGAACGATCACGCCGCGGTGGGAGTGGCGAACCTTCGGGAACGAGCACGGCTCCGCCGAGCGCGCGATCCTCGCAGCGGCGCGGTCGGAGGCCGAGGAGAGCGAGGAGCTTTATCTGGTGGGGACCGATCGGGCCAACGTCAAGGTGCGCGACGACCTGGTGGACGTCAAGGTCCTGCGTGACGTGAACGCCGACGTGCTCGAGCGATGGGAACCCGTCATGAGGACGGGATTCCCGTTGTCCGCCGAGGATGTCGCCCGGGTCTTCGATGCCTTCGGCCTGCCGCCGCGGCTGCGCTCGACCGCCGCGTCGATCGACGAGTTGGTGGCTGAGCTCTCGTCGTCCGGCCTGGAGGTCCGTCCCGTCTCGGTGCACAAACGGCGGACACGAGCGACGTTCCACGGGTGCATGGCAGAGGTGGCGGACCTGTCCGTCGACGGTCGGTCCACGCGGACCGTGGCGATCGAGTCCGAGGACGCGGCGGCCGTCACCGCATCCGTCCACGTCGCCGGGCTGGAGGACTTCGTCAACACCAGCTACCCGCGCGGCCTCGCAGCGATCGCCGACGATGAGCCGCCTCGGTACGCGGTGATCGACGTCGGGACCAACTCGATCAAGTTCCACGTGGCCGAGCGAGCGCCGGCCGGAGGGTTCCATGTCTTGATCGACCGAGCGGAGGTCACCCGCCTCGGCGAGGGCCTGGATCGCACGGGCGGCATCTCGGAGAAGGCGCAGCGACGGACGGCCGACGCGATCGCGACGATGGTGGGGGAAGCCCGCACCCGTCGTGCCCGCGCGATCGTCGCCGTCGGCACCGCTGGGCTGCGCATCGCGGACAACGGAGGCGACGTCGTCGATGCCATCCGGAAGCGCGCAGGGGTCACGATCCACGTGATCTCGGGCGAGGAGGAGAGCAGGCTCGCCTACCTCGCGGTGACGGCCGCCCTTGGACTGCCCGGCGGGCCTGTGGTCGTCTTCGACACCGGCGGAGGCAGCTCCCAGTTCACGTTCGGGCACGGTCGGCATGTCGAGGAACGCTTCAGCGTCGACGTCGGCGCCGCTCGCTACACGGAACGATTCGAACTGGACCGGGCGGTCGGGCCTGATGTGGTGCGCGACGCGATGGCTGCGATCGCGGCCGACCTGGCGCGCATCGACGGCCGCACGCCACCGGACGCCCTGGTGGGGATGGGTGGGGCCATCACGAACATCACCGCCGTCATGCTCGGACTCGCCGAGTACGACCCCGATCGCGTTCAGGGTGCGGTGCTGGATGCGGGCGAGGTCGACCGTCAGATCGAGATGTACGCGTCACGGGATGCCGAGGGTCGCCGGGGTATCGTCGGCCTGCAGCCCAAGCGCGCCGAGGTCATCCTCGCCGGCGCCTGCATCGTCCGAACGGTCATGGAGAAGCTCGGGAAGCAGGAGGTGCGGGTGAGCGACCGCGGTCTTCGGCACGGCGTGCTCATCGACCGGTTCGGCGAGGCTCAGTGAACCTGCGACTCGAGCCACGTGACGGCGACGGCGATGCCGACGATGACGAGTCCCGCCACGACGGAGCGCATCCACGGCAGTCCGTCGCGGCGGCTCAGCGTCACCGCGAGCAGGAACAGCATCGTGATCGTGAGGCGCACGCTCAGCCGGTACGCCGTCGTGCTCGCCAGCGATCCCTGCGCGCCCAACACCAGTGGCAGCGTCGGGACGATCACGGACACGAGCAGCGGGAGATCGTGTCGGATCGACGTCGCGAGGTCCGCACCGTGAAGTCGCCCTGCGCGGGCCGCCTTGGGCACCAGGGACGCGAAGACGTGCGCGATGTACAGCACGATCGCGGAGGAGATCACCGCGCTGGCGGCGACGGCGGGGGCCGGCGGCACCGCTTGGGCGCCCAGCGACGAGACCACCGCCAGGTAGACGATGGATCCGTAGAACGCGAGCGTGACCTCGGTGTCATCGACCCAGGCTCGGAGGGATCGCACGGGGGAGAGGGTAGCCCGCGCGATCGTTCACGGGTGCTGCGCGGAGCCCGGCGATGACGACGACGGCGCCCGCGCGTCGCCCGACGGCGACGGGAGTGGTGCTGCTCACGTTGGCGTCCGGGCAGTTCCTGATGACGCTGGACAGCTCCGTGATGAACGTCTCGATCGCGACGGTCGCCAAGGACGTCGGCACGACGGTTACGGGGGTGCAGACGGCCATCACGCTCTACACCCTCGTCATGGCGATGCTGATGATCCCGGGTGGGAAGATCGGCTCGATGATCGGGCGGCGGCGGGCGTTCTCGCTCGGCTGCGTCGTCTACGGGCTGGGCTCGTTCACGACCGCGATCTCGACGAGCCTGCCGGTGCTGATCTTCGGATGGTCCTTCCTGGAGGGCGTCGGCGCCGCGTTGATCCTGCCGGCGATCGTCGCGCTCGTCGCGGGGAACTTCCCCGTCGATGGACGGCCTCGCGCGTACGGGCTCGTTGCCGCCGCCGGGGCGATCGCGGTCGCGATCGGGCCGCTGATCGGCGGTCTGGCGACGACCTACTTCTCCTGGCGCTGGGTCTTCGCGGGCGAGGTGGTGATCGTCATCTGCATCCTCGTGCTCGCGCGACGGGTCGAGGACGCGCCGGTCGAGGTCCGCCCGCAGCTGGACATCGTGGGCGCCTGCCTCTCCGCTGCGGGGCTCGGTCTCGCGGTGTACGGCGTGCTTCGCTCCAGCGAGTGGGGCTGGATCCTGCCGAAGCCGGGAGGGACCGAGATCCTCGGGCTGTCGCCGACGATCGTGCTGATCCTGGCCGGTTTGCTCGTTCTCTGGCTGTTCACCTCGTGGGAGCGGCGGCGAGTGAGCCGAGACGAGGAGCCGCTCGTTCGTCTCTCGATGTTCGAGAATCGCCAGCTCAACGGCGGCCTGCTCATGTTCTTCTTCCAGTTCCTGATCCAGGCGGGGGTGTTCTTCACGATCCCGCTGTACCTGTCGGTGGCGCTCGGTCTGTCGGCGATCGACACGGGACTGCGGATCATGCCGCTTTCGCTGACCCTGCTCGCCGCCGCCGTCGGCGTCCCCCGGTTCGTGCCGAACGCGTCGCCGCGACGGGTCGTCCGCATCGGGCTCTTGGCGATGTTGATCGGGATCGTGGCGCTGCTCACCTCGATCGATGTGGACGCCGGGGCCGAGATCGTGACCGTGCCGCTCCTGTTCCTCGGGCTCGGGATGGGGGCACTCGCATCGCAGCTCGGCGCCGTGACCGTCTCGGCGGTGCCCGATGAGGAGAGCGCCGAGGTGGGGGGTCTCCAGAACACGGCGACGAACCTGGGCGCCTCGCTCGGGACGGCGCTCGCCGGGTCGATGTTGATCGCCGCGCTGACCGCGTCGTTCCTGAGCGGGATCGAGCAGAACCCGGCGGTGCCACCGGAGGTTGCCGAGCAGGCGACGGTGCAGCTCGCTTCGGGGATCCCGTTCGTCTCGAACGCCGATCTCGAGGCCGCGCTCGCGGCGTCGGGTGCGAGCGACGAACTCGCGGTGGTCGTCGTCACCGAGAACGCGGACGCTCGACTGGACGGGCTCCGCACCGCGCTCGCGGTCCTCGCGCTGATCACCGTGGTGGCGCTGTTCGTCTCGAGCCGGATCCCATCGAAGCAGCCGTCGTCGACGCGCGTGCAGGAAGCGGTCGAGGCCGCCGGTGAACCGTGACGCGTCGTCGGCGTCCCTCGGGCGAGCCGGCGCCGCTCCCGCGTGGCCGCGGCTGGACCGGAGCCGTCTGGGTCGCCGCGGTCACGTTGGCGATCGGGATCGTTCTGTCGATCGGGGTCCGTACCGATGCGTGGAGCGACCTCGGCGCGTCCATCGTGCGTTCCCTCCGGGTCGATCCCGGTTCGGATGCGGCATCGGTGGCCGAGTGGTTCGATGCCCTCGCCGGGTACGTCATCGTCGTGCTGCTGCGGTGCGGCACGCTGGTCGTGGCGGCGTGGTTCCGGCGATGGCGACAGGCCCTCATCTTCCTCGCCACCTTCGTGATCACCGACTGGGTCGTCGTCCGCGCGCTCGGCGTCGCGCGCGCCGACCCCGGCGTTGCCCCGCTCTCCGACCGCGCCACCTTCTGGTTCCCGTCGCGCCCGGTCGCGACCTTCGCGGTCACGGTCTGCGGGATGGCGTTCGTCCTCGTGTCGCCGGGGCAGCGGCGACGGGCGGCCCTTTGGCTCGGAGGCGTCGTGGCGGCCCTCGTCGCGGTCGCGCGGATCGTCCTCGCGGCGGACTATCCGATCGATGCGGTGTACGCGGTCGTGGTCGGGTTCACCGTGCCGATCGCGGTGTTCGCGTACTTCGTGCCCGACGACGTCTTCCCGGTCTCCTACCGGCGCGGCGGCACGGCGGCGCATCTCGATCTCGGTGGTGAGCGCGGCGCGGCGATCGTCCGCGCGATGGGCGACCAGCTCGGCTTGACCGTGACCGAGCTGGAGCCGTTCGGTCTGGAGGGCTCGGGCGGTTCGTCGCCGCTCCGGATGAGGGTCGCCGAGCTCGAGGGTCGTGTGTTCGCGAAGGTGTACTCGACGAGTCACTTGCGCGCCGACCGGTGGTACCGGCTCGGACGCACGCTGCTGTACGGGCAGCTCGAGGACGAGGTGCCGTTCTCGTCCGTGCGCCGCCTCGTGGAGTACGAGGATTACGCGCTGCGGTTGCTCGATGACGTCGGGATCCGCGTCGCGCACACGTACGGGGTCGTCGAGCTGACGCCGAACCGTGAATACATGCTCGTGACCGAATTCTTCGAGGGATCGAGGAACCTCGGTGATTCCGAGATCGACGATGGGGTGATCGACGAGGGCATGCAGCTGGTTCGGCGTCTTTGGGACGAGGGGCTCGCGCACCGCGATCTCAAGCCGGCGAACCTCCTCGTGAAGGAGCGTCACCTGCAACTGGTCGACGTGTCCGGACTCGAGGTGCGCCCGACGCCGTGGCGCCAGGCCGTCGACCTCGCGAACATGATGCTCACGCTCGCGCTGCAGACGGACCCCGAACGCGTCTACGCGCGAGCGGTCCTTGCGTTCACGCCCGATGAGATCGGCGAAGCGTTCGCGTCCGCCGTTGGGCTCGCCGTTCCCACGCAGGTGCAGCAGCGCCTGAAGGCCGACCCGCGACCGCTCGTCCAGCGGTTCAAGGAGCTCGCGCCCCCGAACGACCCGGTGTCGATCCAGCGGTGGAGCGCTCGCCGTCTCGGGCTGGCGGCGGGTTCGTTCCTCGCGGTCCTCATCCTGGCCGCGATGGTCCTCGACGTGATCCGGGCGGGGGTTGCATGAGAAGCGGGGCCACCCGCCCTCGTAGGCACAACCTGCGGTGCAGGGCCAACCGCTGGCGGGGTATCCTGCTCGCCGGGCCGCCGTCGGCGGCGGGGGGGCGGCGGTGGCGGGACCTGAGGACGTCGACCATCTGCGAGCCGAACGAGACGCGCTCGAACAGCGCGTCGAGCAGCTGGAGTCTCGCCCCGAACGTCGCCGACGGGTCGCTCGTGTCTCGGCGACGATCCTGACGATCCTGGCCGTCCTCGTGTTCGCCCTGGCGGTGCCGGGGCTCTGGGCCCGGCGGACGGTGCTCGACACGGACCGGTACGTGGCGACGGTCGCCCCGCTCGCGAACGATCCCGCCGTGCAGGAGTTCCTCGCGCGGACCATCTCGGCGCAGCTGTTCGAGGCACTCGACGTGCAGGCCAGGCTCGCCGCCGTGCTCCAGCAGCGCGATCCGCGACTCGCGTTCCTCGCCGGGCCGATCGCGACGGGGGCGGAGGGCTTCGTCCAGGACCAGCTGCAGAAGATCTTCGCGACGCCGGAGTTCGCGACGGTGTGGGAACAGGCCAATCGCTTCGCCCACAGCCAGCTGATCGCGGCGCTCCGAGGCGAAGGAGACACGCTCGCCGTCCAGAACGGCAAGGTCGTGCTGAACCTCCTGCCGCTCGTCAACCAGAGCATCGCTGCGATCTCGGACGTCGTGACCGACCTGGTCGGCCATCCGATCACGCTCCCTCCGATCAGCGCGGACGAGGTGCCGTCGGAGGCGATCACGAAGCTCGAGTCGGCCCTGGGCATCGACCTGCCCGACGATCTGGGCGCGATCGTCGTCTACGACTCCGAAGACCTGCAGAGCGTGCAGCAGGGCGTCGACCTCGCGAGTCGCGGAGTCGTGCTGCTCGCGATCCTGTTCCTGCTGCTGGCCGCGATCGCGCTCTGGGTCTCGCCACGCAAGCGCCGGACGCTCCTCCAGCTCGCCACCGCGGCCGCGGTCTTCCTCGTGATCGAACGTCGCTTCGCGATCGCAGAGGGGAACGCCATCGTCGACAAGGCGCACCCCGAGAACCAGGCCGTGGCGGGCGCGGTGGTGGATCAGGTTCTCGGCAGCCTGCTGCGCTACACCGGGTGGTTCCTCCTCGTCGCGGTCCTCGTGCTGGTGGTCGCGCTCGTCTCCGGACCCTACCCATGGGCGGTCCGCGTACGGCTGTTCACGGCCGACCTCGCACGCGCGGCGGCCGGGGCGGTGCGCGACCGGGAGGCGGCCGGAACCATGGCGTGGGTCGCCGCCCATCGCGACGCGCTGATGCTGGGCGGTGCCGCCCTCGGCGCGCTGATCCTGCTGTTCGTCGATCTGTCGCTGCTCGGCTTCCTGGTGCTCGCGATCCTCATCGCCGTCTACGAGCTCGTGGCGTACCGGGCGGGGACCGCGACGCTCTCGTCCCCAGACTGATCCTCCGACCGAAAAGGGGCACGCATGTTCAAGTTCCTGCTCGTGGCGTTCGTGGTGTTCGTGATCGCCACGTTCCCGGCGACGTGGCTGCTCATGCTGTTCCTCGGCAACGTGGGTGTGGGGACGTCCTACTGGGGGACGCTCCCGCTCGGGATCTTGGTGTCGACCCTGCTCGCGGGTTCGTCCGCGGCGCGCTCGTACCGATGAGCGCTCCCAAGCCGCTCTCGGCGGAGCAGCTGGGCGAGATGCTGGCGCTGTTGAAGGGTGCGGATACCGCCGAGTTGAAGCTGACCATCCCCGAGGACGAACGTTACGGCGCCCTCGCCGCGCTCCGGGTCGATCCGCTCGACGCCCGGATGCGGCAGGTCTTCTTCTTCGACACACCGGATCTCGCGTTGAACCGGGCGGGCGTGGTCGTGCGAGCGCGACGGATCCAGGACGCCGCCGCCGACACGGTGGTGAAGCTCCGACCCGTGATGCCGTCCGATGTGCCCGCAGAGCTCCGGAGGAATGCATCGTTCGGCGTCGAGGTCGACGCGATGCCGGGCGGGTTCGTCTGCTCCGCGTCGTTCAAGGGCGAGAGCACGAACGAGGCGGTCATGGAGGCCGTCGCCGGCGCTCGCCCGGTTCGGAAGCTCTTCTCGAAGGGGCAACGCGCGTTCTTCGCCGAGCGCGCACCGGCCGGGACCGATCTTGATGGGTTGGCGGTGCTCGGCCCGATCCCGGTCCTGAAACTGAAGCTGCGACCCGCCGAGCTCGGGCGGAAGCTGGCCGTCGAACTGTGGAGCTACCCGGACGGGTCGAGGATCCTCGAGCTGTCGACGAAGTGCGCCCCGAACGAGGCCTTCCAAGTGGCGGCGGAGGCGCGGGCGCACCTGGCAAGGGTCGGGGTCAACACGTCGGGACAACAGCAGACGAAGACCGCCTCGGCGCTGCGCTTCTTCGCGAAGCGCCTCGCCGAGGCGACCACATCGAAGACCTGAGCTCTCCCTAGGGCTGCATCATCGCGAGCGGGTCGAGGGAAGTCACATGGTGATGTCGCGACCGTGCGCCGTCAGGGCCCAGATCACCAGCACGTCGAGCGTGATCACGATGATCGCCCACAAGGGATACCAGGGGAGGTACGCGAAGTTGGCGATGGCACTCAGGAGCGCGAGGATCACCGCAACGGTCCGGGCCCACACCGCGCCGCTCAGGAGCGAGAACCCGGCGATCAGGATGAGCGCTCCGAGGACCAGGTGGATCCACCCCCATGTGGTGATGTCGAACTTGTACGCATACTCCTGGCCGACGACGAAGAACTGGTCCTTGATGATCGCGGCGAGTCCGTTCAACACCCCGAACGCCCCTGCCATGATCATCATGACCACGGCGAACGTCGTGAATCCGACCGCCCATCCGCTGCGCTGCTGCGACATCGGCGCCCCCCTTCTGCGCGATGGTCGGGCGGGCGCTCCCGCTCGCCCGGGCCATCTTCGACCCACGCTGACTGACGCGCAAACGGTGTGGTCAGGTGGGTGTCGGGTCGCCGCGGCTCGGACGGAAGCTGATGGAGATCCGACCGGTGGTGCGGCCCTCGCTAGTCGCTCCGGGCCGCCGTCGCGGTGTGTGTGTGACGGAGCTCCCAGTCGTACACCACGGAGGTCCTGAGCACGAGATCCTGGACCGACCGGTTCTCGCGACTGAACAGGCACCACCCGAGCCCGAGGGGGAACGCGGCGCACAGCAGGGCCCGGAGCGTCGCCGGCGCGGCGCGCAACCGCCCGCCTCGACGGTCCACGACGCGCAGCCCGATCACCTGACCCCCGTAGGTGCGGCCGGTCGTGACCCATCCGATCGCCGCGTACACCACGAACACAAGCAGACCGATGGTGATCGCACGCGTGAGCGTCACCGTGGGGAACCGGAACGCGCGTCCGTCGCGAAGGAACCGGAACACGGCCCACGCAGCGTAGAGCGCGAGCTCCAACCCCACGACCACGACGGCGTCGATCCCGGCGGCGAGGGCGCGGCTGATCAACCCGGCGCGCCGCCCCTGGTAGGGCCTGGCTTCGGCCGGGATCACGTGGATCGCGTCGGAGGTGCGCTGGGTGTTCATCCTTCCTCGCCGACCTCGGTCGCCTGCTCGGCGTCGACGACGCCGGGCGCGTCGAGCGCCCGCGGGCGTCGCCGCCGGAGCACCCGGTCGATCAGGCCCTCGAGGGTCCGGTCCGCTTCGATGCCCTGCATCCGTACGCCGCGAACGGTCTCGGACGCGATCGAACCGGTGGAGCTTCGGATCAGCTCGGGCAGGTCGATCTCGTCGATCACCGTGCTCGCGAGACCGGCCAGGTCCAGCCGATCGATGACGGCGTCGATATCGATCCGTGCCGCGACCGCGTCGACGTCGAGGCGGGCGGCGACGGCGTTCACGTCGAGGCGGTCGGCGACGGCCCCCACGTCGATCCGCGCGGCCACCGCGTCCAGGTCGACGTCGCGGACGACCGCGTCGAGATCGACGCGCCGCCGCACGATCGCCGTGAGATCGAGCTGGTCGAGGGTCGCGCCCACGATCCGCGGGACCAGCGCGGCCACAAGGTCCTCGACCAGCAACTCCGCGTCGGCGAGCTCGCGCCCGCGAGCCCGGTCGCGCTCGCGCCACGCCTGCAGGCCATCCTCGATCGGGCCACGGAGCGCGGCAGGGGTGAGCTCCACGGCCGTGGCGCCGGCGTGCGTCGCCGCGTCGAGACCTTCACCGAGGACGCGAGCGACCGACCGGCTTAGGACGAGCCCCGCAGCGAGCCCCGAGAACACCGCTTGCGTCACGAGGTCGGTGGGCGGGCTCGTGCGGCGGGTCGCGCCGGCCAGCGCGTCCAGCACCACCCGGAGCGAGAGCGATGCGGCGCCCAGCGTCGCCGCCGCGAGGAGCTCGAGCCCGTTCGCGGCGACCGGGGTCGCCCGCGCTGGTCGAGCGAGCGGATGGCTCGGGACCGCCGTCGTCACGGGGCCATCATGCGGGACCGCGGCGCACCGGTCCAGCCTGTACCCACCGGGTCATGCAGCGCGTCCGACCCGCCGTAGGATGGCTTGGTCGTCACGAGGAAGGAGCAAGCGTCGATGCCGAACGGGCTCACCCGTCTCACCGAGCCGATGGTCCGCGACAAGGGCGAACTGCGCGTCGCCACCTGGGACGAGGCCCTCGATCGGGCCGCGCAGGGGCTGCAACGCGCCGTGGAGCGGAACCCCGGCTGGGGAGCCGGTCTGTTCAGCTGCTCCAAGGCCACGAACGAGATGAACTTCGTCGCGCAGAAGTTCGCCCGTCAGGTCCTGGGGACGAACAACATCGACAGCTGTAACCGCACCTGACACGCACCCAGCGTGGTCGGTCTGGCCACGGTCTTCGGTGCCGGTGGCGGTACCAGCTCATACGAGGAGGTCGAGAACACCGACCTCATCTTGCTGTGGGGTTCGAACGCGCGCGCGGCGCACCCCATCTTCTTCCACCATGTCCTGCGCGCGCTTGAGAAGGGCGCGCGGATGATCGTGGTCGATCCCCGGCGGACGGAGACCGCGGCTTTCGCGGATCTCTGGCTGGGGATCGACGTGGGCTCGGACATCGCGCTCTCGAACACGATCGCGCGCGAGATCATCGCGAGCGACCTCCAGGACCACGCGTTCGTCGCGAACGCGACCGAGAACTTCGAGGAGTACGCGGAGAGCGTGGCCGACTGGACGCTGGAGCGGGGAGCGGCCGTCACGGGGATCCCGGGGGACGTGATCCGCGAGGTCGCGCACGCCTACGCCAAGGCCGACCGGGCGATGATCTGCTGGACGCTCGGCATCACCGAGCACCACAACGCCGTGGACAACGTGCTCGCGCTGATCAACCTCGGTCTGTTGACCGGTCATGTCGGGACGTACGGAAGCGGGCTCAACCCGCTCCGCGGGCAGAACAACGTCCAGGGCGGCGGCGACATGGGCGCGATCCCGAACAAGCTCCCCGGGTTCCAGGACATCGAACGCGACGTCCGGGC
>JBKOZW010000156.1:0-5296 GCA_046726095.1 Actinomycetota bacterium | reverse complement strand
CGGGGCGGCGGTGGAGCTGACAGCGGCGGAGACGACGAAGGCGGGGACCACGAGGCACGCGGCTATCGCGAGCCGCGTCCACTTCCTCCACCTACCGCTCATCGTCCCCCTGGGTCCGGATACGCCAAAGGCTCGGTATGGTCACCGAGCCTTCAGCCGACCCACCCTAGCCATCGGCACCCGGGGGCGTCAAACATGAGTGCCTCTTCGGCGCAACAGGGTTTTGGCAGGTGGGGCGGGACGGCGGGATTTGAACCCGCGACCTCAGCGTCCCGAACGCTGCGCGCTACCAAACTGCGCCACGTCCCGTCGGTCCTCAGTGTAATCAGTCGGTCGGATCCTCCGGAGGTGGAGCTTCGACCCTGGCCGTCTGGCCCACCCGGAGCTCCAACAGGGTGGCCTCCGGGCGGCACGCGAACCGGAACGGCGCGTACTTGCTCGTCCCGAGGCCGGGCGACGTGTGCAGGATCGCCGTCCCCATGCGGATCAGGCCGGCCGCGAGCCGTGGCGGCATGGAGCTGTTCGTCACGAGGGCGCCGAGCCCCGGGATCCGGACCTGGCCGCCGTGTGTGTGTCCGGCGACCAGGAGGTCGTAGCCGAGCGCCGCGCTCTCGGGCGCCGAGTCCGGCGAGTGCATCACCGCCACCCCCAGCCGATCCGGCGCCCGCCGGGGTGCCACCCGAAGGTCCTGCCACCGCAGGTGCGCGTCGTCCAGCCCGAGCAGCTCGATCGGGATCCCGTCGACGTCGGCGAGCTCGCGGGCGTTCGTCAGGTCGACCCAACCGTCCATCGTGAGCGCCGCGATCAGGTCCTCGACCCGACCACGCCTGGCGAAGCGTCGCTTCCGCCGCTTCACGAAGTACTTGAAGTAGTTGAGCGGCTTCGGGACGTAGTGGTCGTTCGACCCCAGCACGAACCAGGAAGCCTGGCTTCCCCGGACGTGGCGGATCGATCCCACCGCGGTCTCGACCGCTTCCGGTTCCGCCAGGAAGTCCCCGGTCACGACCGTCACGTCAGCCTTCGGGAGCGAGGCGAGGAACCGAGCCTTCTTGCGGTCGCGGCGAACGAAGTGGAGGTCCGACAGGTGCAGGATCGTGAGCCGCCGTTCGTCGCCGGGGACGCCCGGTGGCAGGATGGCCAGGTCGTAGCGGCGGAGCCGGAACCACCTCCGCTCGATCGCGATCCCGTAGACCAGACAGGCGAGGACGACGGCGACCAGGAGCGCGAGGAGGACCGGCAGCATGGCGGCCACAGTATGGCCAACGACCGGAAAGGCAGGAGCGTCGAGGTGCCCGAGACCTTGCCAGAGAGCTTGAAGGAACGCCTCCGCGCGGAGATCACCGAAGCCCTCCGGGCGGGAGACAAGGTGCGCCTGAGCGCGCTCCGGATGCTGTCGGCGGCGGTGACGAACCGAGAGAAGGACCTGCGGCACGAGCTCTCCGACGACGAGCTCCGCGACGTCGCCGGGAAGGAGGTCAAGAAGCGCACGGAGTCGATCGAGGCGTTCGACGAAGCGGGGCGGACGGAGCTCGCGGACAAGGAGCGGATCGAGCGGACGGCGATCGAACCGTACGCGCCCACCCAGCTCGACGAGGGGCAGGTCGATGCGCTGATCGACGAGGCCTTCGCGGCCACGGGAGCGACGGGACCGCAGGATCTGGGCGCCGTGATGGGCTTCGTGATGGGCCGGGCGAAGGGACAGGTCGACGGGTCGCTCGTCCAGCGGAAGGTGAGGGAGCGGTTCGCGTGACGCGCGGGCTCAGTGCCCGCCTCCGCCACCACCGTTCCCGTTCCCATGGCCCTTCCCCTTGCCCGGGGGCGACGGGCTGCTCGAGGGGGCGAGGACCCCGACGACGAGGGTGACCGAGCTCCCCTCCTTGACCCGCGACCCTCCCGCCGGGTCCATGCTCAGGACGATCCCATCGTTCTTCTCCTTGACGACCGACTCCTCGACCACGCTGACGAAGACGTGGACGGCCCCGAGCGCCGACCGAGCCGCATCGACGGAGGACCCGATCACGTCGGGGAGGGTCACGATCGGGGCGACGCCGTTGCTCACCCAGACGGTGACGACCGTCTTGGGCACCGTCTGCGTCCCTGCCGACGGATCCTGGTCGATGACGGTTCCTTCCGGCAGGTACGAGCCGACCACGTGCACCGACACGCTGAAGTGCGCGTCCCGGATCAGCCGGCGGGCTTCGTCGAGCGCCTTCCCGATCACGTAGGGAACCGTGCCGAGCTCCCCCTTGGGGAACCGCTCCGGCTCCATGCCGGCCATCGCCTTCAGCATGTAGGCCTTCCAGATCGGCGCCGCGATCGACCCACCGAACACGTCGTATCCCCAGTACTCGGACAGCGGGTACGGATCTCCCTGCGAGCCCACCCAGACCGCCGTGACGACCTGACGGGTGTAGCCGGCGAACCAGACGTTCGTGTTGCTGTCCGCGGTGCCGGTCTTCCCCGCGATCGGCCAGGGACCCCACCCGCTCGAGAACACCGACGCCGCGGTTCCGGTCGTGACCGGTCCCGTCAGCACGTCGGTCTCCAGGTCCGCGAGCGGCGCGGAGAGCACCCGGGTGCACTCCGGCCGCTGCCGGAAGAGGATCTCGTTCCGGCGACGGATCTCGGCGACCGCGTACGGCGTGCAGTGGACGCCGCTGTTCGCGAGCGTCTGGTAGCCGGATGCTTGGTCCAGCGGCGTGATGCCGACCGAGCCCGTCGCGAGCGAACACACGGCCGGGAGCGGCGACGTGATGCCCATCCGATGCGCCATGTCGGCGACGTGGTCGGGGCCGACGTCGAGGATGAGCCGAGCGAACACGGCGTTGACGGAGTCGGCCGTCGCCGCGTAGAGGTTCATCGACCCGAGGCTCGTGCCCTCTGCGTTGATCACGGTCCATGGCTCGCCGTTCGTCTCGCAGCGCGGGTCGTCGATCACACCCTGCACGCCGGAGTAGATCGCCGTCGGCGGGATGCCCTGCTCGAACGCGGCCGCGAGCACGTACGGCTTGAACGACGATCCGGGCTGGTGCGGCGTGGTGACCGTGTTCTTCTTGTCCTTCCGGTAGTGCTTGCCGGACAGCATCGTTCGGATCGCGCCGGTCTTGACGTCGAGCGACACGATCGCGAGGTCGGCGGGGGGTTTGTGCTCCGGGTGCAGCGGCGCCCGCGCCCACGGCGCGTCGGCCGCCTGCTGGGCATCGCGCTGCCAGCTGGGGTCGAGGGTCGTGATGATGTCGTAGCCGCCCTCAGCGAGCGCCTTGTCCCGTTGCCGGGGCGTCGCGCCGAGGAAGGAATACCAGCCGTTCGGGTCGTCGTGGATCTGCTGCTTCACGTAGTCGACGATGAACGGCGGCGTCGGGAGGTGGAACCGACCGGCCCTGGGCGCCAGCTCGAGCGGCTTCGCCTTGGCCCTGGCCCCACGCTTCGCGGAGACGCCTCCGCGTGCCGGGCCGAGCGCGATCATCCGGTTGAGCACGTCGTTGCGGCGAAGCCACGCCTTGTGCGGATGGACCAGAGGGTCGTAGTAGAGCGGGGCGCGGATCAGCCCCGCGAGCAACGCGGCCTGCGGCAGATCGAGCTTGGCCGCATGCGTGTGGAAGTAGAACTGCGCTGCGGTCGCGATCCCGTAGACGTTGTTCCCCAGGTAAACCTGGTTGAGGTACATCTCGAGGATCCGGTCCTTCGAGTACTTCTGTTCCACGCGCATCGCGAGCGCGAGCTCCTGGAACTTCCTCCCGAACGAACGATCCGTTGCATCGAGCCCGAGCGTCAGCTTCACCAGCTGCTGGGTGATCGTCGAGCCGCCCTGGACCACTTCGCCGGCCCGGATGTTCTGGGCGAGCGCGCGCATCATGGACGACAGGCTCAGGGCTCCGTGCTCGTAGAACTCGGCGTCCTCGATCGCGAGGACGGCGTCCCGCGCGTAGGGGCTGATCTCGCGGAGCGGCACGATCTCCCGGTTGTCCAGGTAGACGCGTGCAAGGACGGTCTTGCCGTCGTCCGCGTAGATCGTCGAACGCTGCGGGATCGGGGGGATCCTGGTGAAGTTCGCCCCGGCTGCCTGGAGCCGCTGATCGATCTCCCGGACGCCGAGGCTCATCCCCACGAATGGCGGCGCGATCACGACCGCGGTCAGTCCCGCGCCCACGAGGATGACGGGGACGAGCAGCAGGAATGCGACGGGCTTGTAGGCCCACCGGTCGGTGATCGGATGCCCGCGCGCCCGATGGGAAGGTGGCGACGTGGTGCGCATGGGGTTCCGAGCGAGGATACCCCGAGGGCGTCGGTAGCATTGCACGCCCATGGCGCCTCGATCCCTCGTCCGCGCGGCCCTGCTCGTGGCCGCCCTCCTCGTTCCCGAGATGGTCGCGACGGTCGCTCGGGCCCAGTCCGCGCCGCTCCCGGCGGTGGACGTGATCAAGGTCGAGGGCGCGCTCGACCGGCCGCTCCTGGACTACGTGAACGGGATGCTCGACGACGCGGAGGCTCGCGGGGCGACCGTGGTGCTGGCGCTCGACAGCGCGGGAGGCATCGGCGACGAGGCGATCGGCCTCGCCGATCGCCTCGTCGCGATGCCGGTCCCGGTGATCGTCTGGGTCGGTCCCGTTCCCGCCAAGGCGAGCGGCGCCGGCATGCTCCTGCTCTTGGCGTCCTCGCTCCCCGCGGTCGCGCCCGGCTCCCAGACGGGTCCGCTCGACCCGGTGGACCTCCTCCATCCGGACGCCCAGCCTCCGGGGCTCGACGCCCGGATCGACGGGTGGCTGGAGGCCCGCGGGCGGACGGTCGAGCGCTCGCACGAGGAGGAGGCCCTGACCGCGCAGCAGGCGATCGTCGACGGCTTCGCAGAGGCCTATGCCCCGTCGGTGGTGGAGCTGCTCGACAAGGTGGACGGGATGACCGTGCCGACCGGGTCGGGACCCCTCCAGCTGCACACGCACGTCGCCACGTCCGATGCGGACGCGCAGGCTGGCCACGGCGTGTCGATCCGTTTCGGCGAGCCCGGGCCGGTCAAGCGTCTCGAGCACGCCGTCGCGTCGCCGTCGATGATCTACGTCCTGCTCGTTTTCGGGCTCTCATGCCTCGCCTTCGAGCAGACCCAACACGGGTTCGGCTTCGCCGGCTTCGCCGGGCTGTTCCTGATCGCCTTCGCCGCGTACGGGATCACCGTCGTCCCGCCGACCTGGTACGGGCTCGTGGTCCTGCTCGCCGGTCTGGGGGCGCTCGCCCTCGACGTCCGTCTCCGCCGCTTCGGCCCGTTGACCTGGGGTGGGACGGCCGTGTTCGCGGTCGGCTC
>JBKOZW010000155.1:0-19409 GCA_046726095.1 Actinomycetota bacterium | reverse complement strand
CACGCGAGGCGGTCGCGACGGGCGTCGTGGTGCCACGGATCGTTGCCGAGCGCGCGCTCGCGCAGCTCGACCGGATCCTCGCGCTCCCTCCGGAAGAGTCGCCCGCGATGATCCCGCTGGGTGACGACGCCACCGCGCGGGTGCGGATCGCCGAGACCGTCCGGGATGTCCTCAACCCCGCGCACGAGAGGTTCCGCGACGTCGTGCGCGACGAGTACCTGCCCGCCTCCACCACCACGATCGGCATGTCCGCGCTCCCGGGCGGCGACGCGATGTACGCGGCCGAGGTGCTCGGGTGGACGAGCCTGGGCCTCGACCCCAAGAAGGTGCACGAGCTCGGCGTCGAGCGCTTCGAGGGCATCGCGGCCGAGCGCAACGCGATCGCCTCCGAGCTCGGCTTCGCCTCGCCATCGGAGGCGATCGCCGAGCGCAAGGCGCGGGGCGAGAACACCCTCGCGTCCCCTGAGGCGATGGTCGCGATGGCCGAGGACCAGGTGCGAAGGAGCTGGGAGGTCGCGCCGTCGTTCTTCGGCCGGCTCCCCCGCGCGAACTGCCAGGTCCGCCGCGTCGAGGAGTTCCGCGAGGCCGACGAGCCCTTCGCGTTCTACAACCCGCCGACCGAGGACGGCTCCCGCCCCGGGATCTACTACATCAACGCGTACGACCTGCCCGACCGCGCGCTCCACCACGTCGCGTCGGTCACGTACCACGAGGCGAACCCGGGCCATCACTTCCAGATCGCGCTCGAGCAGGAGATGCCCGAGCGGTCCAACCTCCGCCGGTTCGGCGCGGCGCTCGCCGGCAGTGCCTACTGCGAGGGTTGGGGTCTCTACTCGGAGCGGCTGGCCGACGAGATGGGCCTGTACCTCGACGCGTGGGAGCGGCTCGGGATGCTCGACAACCAAGCGCATCGGGCCGTCCGCCTGATCACCGACACGGGGATCCACGCACTCAGCTGGTCGCGCGAGGCATCGATCGACAAGCTCGAGGAGGCCGGGCAGACGCACACCGACGCCGTGATCGAGGTCGATCGCTACATCGGGATGCCGGGTCAGGCACTCTGCTACATGATCGGGATGATCGAGATCGAGAAGGCTCGCGAGGCGACAAGGGCTCGTGATGGCACATCGTTCTCGCTCCGGGACTTCCACGACAAGGTGCTGGCGATCGGTCAGCTCCCGCTCCCGTCGTTCCGCCGGACGTTCGGCACGACGTGACGGGACGACCACCGGGGCGACACCTGCTCCGGTTCGATCAGGCGGCCGAGCGCCAGGCCTCCCGGATCTTGACGCGCCCGCGCGTCCGCAACACGGCGCCCGAGTAGAGGCGCGCCGCGAGCGGCACCAGCAAGATCGTGGAGCCGATCAGCACGGCGAGCGACAACGCGATCTGCCAGCCAGGAGCCGCGCCGAGCACGATCCGGACCGGCATCGCGAGCGCCGAGGACGTCGGCAGGAGCGACGCGATCACCTGGAGGCGGCCGTTCGGATCCTGCAACGCGCCGATCGAGATGAAGAACGAGACGAGGATCGTCAGGTTGATCGGGACGATCACGTTCTGCAGCTCCTCCATCCTGGTCACGAGCGACCCGGCGGCCGCGAACAGCGTCGCGTAGAACGCGAAGCCCAGGATGAACCACCCGATCACCAGCCCGACCGCGCCCAGCGCGGTCGGGGCGACATCCTTGAGCGCCCCCGTGAGGAGGGCGAGACCGATCGCGAACGACGCGATGAAGACGAGCTGCGCGAGGCCGAGCACGCCGATCCCGACGATCTTGCCCAGGAGCAGCTGCCGGGCCCGGATCGCGGACAGGAGCATCTCGACGACGCGGGAGGCCTTCTCCTCGATCACGCCGCTCGCGACCCAGATCCCGTAGCCGAACAGCTGACCGTAGAGCAGGAGGACGCCGACGAAGGCGATCGCGGCGTTCTGGTCGCGAGCGGGCGATGCGGGTTCGAGAGCCGTCAGCTTCAGGGAAGCTGCGCGCGCCGCATCGAGCTCGCTCTGCGGAACCTGGTGCTCCTTCAACAGCGCCGTGACCGCGGCGTCGCGCGCCGACCCTTGCACCAGCGTGATGAGCGGATCGGGGACCCCCTGGAAGCCTCGGAGCTGGCCGCCGATGACGACCGCGTCGACCGAACCGTCCCGCAGTGCGGCGTTCGCGGCCGCCTCATCCGGAAGGTCGTGGACCCTCACCGTCACGCCCGCGCCATCAGCCAGGTTGGCTGCTCCTTGCGCGATCCTCGCCGACCCGACGTACCCCAGGTCGTACGAGGGGCCGGAGGTCGCGACGTTCGACGCGCGAGCGAGCACCAGGATCGAGATCACCGCGACGTTGATCAGGGTCGAGACCAGGAAGCTGCGCTCGCGGAGCCGAACCCAGAAGTCGCGGCGCGCCACGAGGCGCCACGTGCCGCGGTCCGTCGCGGCGTTCACGCTAGTTCCTTCCCGGCCGTTTCGCGCTCGGCGCTCATTCCTGGATCACCTCGCGGAACAGCTCGGACAGCGTCCGGCGGACAGGGCCGAAGTCGACCACGTCGCCTTCGGCCCGCGCGAGGTCGAGGAGCCGCTGCGGGTCGGCGGCGCCGTCGAGCTCCAACACGACGGCGCCACCGCCCTGCTCGGCCAGCGTGACGCCCGGCACGACCTCCCACCAGGCGTCAGCGGCCGAGGTCACCTGGACGCGCCAGAGGTTCCTGGCGCGCATCGCCCTGAGCTCCTCGATCGTGCCGCGCGCGACCACGCGCCCGTGGTCGATCAGGACGACCTCGTCGCAGACCCGCTCGACCAGCTCGAGCTGGTGGCTGGAGAACACCACGGGGACGCCGCGCTCGCGGGCCTCGCGCCGCAGGACCGAAGTCAGGACGTCGACGCCGACTGGATCGAGCCCCGAGAACGGTTCGTCGAGCACGAGGACGTCGGGCTGGTGGACGAGCGCGGCGGCGAGCTGCACGCGTTGCTGGTTCCCGAGAGACAGCGTCTCGATCCGGGCGCGTGGGTCACCGACCACCTCGAGCAGCTCCAGCAGCTCGGTGGCGCGGCTGCGCGCCACGCCCTTGGGCGTGCCACGCAGCCGCGCCAGGTACACGAGCTGCTCGTGGACGCGCATCTTGGGATAGAGCCCGCGTTCCTCCGGCATGTAGCCGAACCGCCTGCGCGTGACGGCGTCGACCGGCCGGTCCCGCCACACGACACTCCCTGCGTCGGGCTGCAGGACGCCGAGCGTGATCCGCATCGTCGTCGTCTTGCCGGAACCGTTGCGCCCGACGAACCCGACGATCCGTCCCTCCGGCACCTCGAAGGAGACGCCGTCGAGCGCGACGACGCCGTCGAACCCACGGTGCAGGTCGATCAGCCGGAGCACGGGCTCGCCCAGGATAGGCGAGCCCGTGCGCGGGAACGGGATGTGCCGCTCAGGCGACGGCGACCGACGGCGCCGAGACGTCCTCCGTCTCGAGTGCGATCCGGACGACGTCGCGGACGTCGTCCGCCAGGTGGAACCGCATCTCCTCGCGGACCTGCTCCGGCACGTCGTCCAGGTCGCCTTCGTTCCGCCGCGGGAGCACCACCTCGGTGAGCCTGGCCCGGTGCGCCGCCAGGACCTTCTGCTTGACGCCTCCGATCGGGAGGACGCGGCCCTGCAGCGTCACCTCGCCGGTCATCCCGACCGAGGGCCGGACCGTCTCTCCGGTGAGCAGCGACACGAGGGCGGTGGTCATCGTCACGCCGGCGCTCGGACCGTCCTTCGGCACCGCGCCCGCGGGCACGTGCACGTGGAAGCGGCCGGTAAGTCGCTCGGGAGCGATCCCGAGCTCCGACGCGTGCGACCGGACGAACGAGAGCGCGATCTGCGCCGACTCCTTCATCACGTCGCCGAGCTGGCCGGTGAGGGTCAGGCCCTCGCCTTCCTCCTCGCGCGTCGCCTCGATGAACAGCACGTCGCCTCCCGTGCCGGTCACGGCGAGACCGGTCGCGACGCCGGGGACCGACGTGCGCTCGGCGAGCTCCTCGAAGGAGAAGCGCGCACGTCCGAGGTAGCCACGGACGTCGTCACGCCCGACCGCGACGGGCGCGGTCGCGTCACCGGCCGCGAGCTTGGTCGCGACCTTGCGGAAGATCTTGCCGAGCTCGCGCTCGAGGTTGCGGACGCCGGCCTCGCGCGTGTACGAGGCGACGACCTCGCGGAGCGCATCGTCGTCGACGCTCACCTCGTCGTCGCGGAGCCCGTTGCGCTCGATCTGACGCGGCATCAGGTGGTGACGCGCGATCGCGACCTTCTCGTCCTCGGTGTACCCGTCGAGTCGGAGCACCTCCATCCGGTCGAGCAGCGGGCCGGGGATCGTCTCGGAGACGTTGCCGGTGGCGACGAACAGGACCTCGGACAGATCCAGGTCGACGTCGAGGTAGTGATCGCGGAACGTGTGGTTCTGCGCCGGGTCGAGCACCTCGAGCAACGCGGACGACGGATCACCCCGCCAATCGGCGCCGACCTTGTCGATCTCGTCCAGCATCATCACGGGGTTCTTCGTCCCGGCGTCCTTGAGCGCGCGCACGATCCGGCCCGGCAGGGCGCCGACGTAGGTACGTCGGTGCCCGCGGATCTCGGCCTCGTCGTGCACGCCGCCGAGCGACACGCGGACGAACTTCCGCCCGAGCGCGCGAGCGACCGACTCACCGAGCGACGTCTTGCCGACGCCCGGAGGACCGATCAGCGTCAGGATCGCGCCCGAGCCGCGCCCGCTCGTCTCGGAGAGCCCGCGCTCGGCGCGGAGCTTCCGGACCGCCAGGTACTCGACGATCCGATCCTTCACGTCGTCGAGGCCCTCGTGATCCTCGTCGAGGATCCGGCGCGCGTCGCTGATGTCGAGGTTGTCGTCGGTCCGGACGCTCCACGGCACCTCGGTCATCCAGTCGAGGTACGTGCGGATCCATCCGTACTCCGGCGACTGCTCCGACGTGCGCTCCAGCCGGCCGAGCTCGCGCTCGGCTTGGTCGCGGACGTCGTCGGGCATGCCCGCCTCCTCGATCTTGGTGCGGAGCGTCTCGATCACGTCCTCGGAGCCGTCCTCCCCGAGCTCCTTGCGGATCGCCGACATCTGCTCACGGAGGATCGCCTCACGCTGCCGCTGCTCGAGGCTGTCGGTCACCTCGTCGCGGATCTTCTCCTTGACCTGAACCTCCGCCAGCGTGTCCTTGGCCCACTCCAGCACGAGCTCCAGGCGGCGCTCTACGTCGACGGTCTCGAGGACCTCGACCTTGCGCTCGAACGACAGGTCGGGCGAGTAGCCGGCCGTGTCCGCGATCTGACCGGGGTCGGAAAGGCCGCGAAGGAAGTCGGCGACGGCGGGCATCCCGCGCGCCTCGACGATGCTCTCGACCGTCACCCGGTACTCGCGCGCCAGGGACCGCGCGCGCTCGGACGGCTCGGTCTCGGGGACCGGCTCGACCTGGACCCAGGTCGCCGAACCCGTGCCGGCGACGCCGACGCCGATCGAGGCGCGACCGAGGCCACGGATCACGAGCGCCTCGGTCCCGCCCCGGATCTTGCCGAGGTCCTCGATCTTGGCGATCGTCCCGACGCGCGCGTAGCGCTCGTCGATGCGAGGCACGAGCACGAGGAGCCGGTCGACGTCGCCTGCGGCGGCGTCGACCGCCGCCGTCGCGTCGGGCGACTCCAGGGTCAGGGTCACCACCATCCCAGGCAGGACGACGCCGGTGGTCAGGGGCAGCAGGGGGAGGGCGAGGGTGTCCAGATCCGCCATCGGATGATTCCTTTCAGGGTCGAACGTTGGCACCTGCAAGAACGTGGGGCCCGTGTCCCACATTCCCCGGGGGCATGATGCAGCACGATTACAACATTACCGCCAGCGAACGTGAACGTTGCGTCAAGGACGATCTGCGGGAGTGTCGATGTCGGACGCACCCCGTAGGCTGTGCCGGATGGCGGGAGCGATCGTCGTCGAGGGACTCGTCAAGAGCTTCGGCAAAGTAGAGGCACTGCGCGGCATCGATCTTGACGTCGCGCCGGGGACCGTCTTCGGCTTGCTGGGCCCCAATGGCGCAGGCAAGACGACGGCGGTGCGCATCCTGACCACGCTCCTGCTCCCCGACGGGGGGCGGGCCGAGGTCGTGGGTCTCGACGTGGTTCGGGATGCCGAGGCGCTCCGCAGCAGGATCGGTCTCGCCGGCCAGTCCGCGGCCGTCGACGAGAACCTGACCGGTCTCGAGAACCTCCAGATGGTGGGCCGTCTCTACCACCTGCCCGCTGCCGAGGCGAAGTGGCGCGGGATCGAGATCCTGGGCCGGTTCGACCTCTCGGACGCCGCCGACCGTCAGGCCAAGACGTACTCAGGCGGCATGCGCAGGCGTCTCGACGTGGCGGCGAGCCTCGTGGCCCGCCCGGATGTGCTGTTCCTGGACGAGCCGACCACCGGGCTGGACCCGCGGAGCCGGATCGATCTGTGGGCGATGATCCGCGAGCTCGTCCAGGAGGGCAAGACGATCCTCCTCACGACGCAGTACCTGGAGGAAGCCGACAACCTCGCCGAGCGGGTCGCCGTGATCGACCTGGGAACCGTGATCGCGGAGGGCACCCCCGACGAGCTGAAGGACCAGATCGGCGGGGAGGTCCTGGAGCTCCACGTCGAGGAGCGCACCGAGACCGGCCGGGTGGCGGGCGTGCTCCGCGGCGTCGGAACGGGCGAACCGACGGTCGAACCTGAGAGGGGCAGCGTCCGCATCCCGGTCGGATCGGCCGGGCCCGCGGCCTTGCTCGAGAGCGTCCGGCGGCTCGACGACGGCAACATCGCGCTCGCCGACATCGCGCTCCACCGTCCCACGCTCGACGACGTGTTCCTGTCGCTGACGGGTCACGCCGCCGAACAGGAGGAAGCGGAGAACGCGGAGACGGAGGGCCGTGGTCGATCACGAGGACGGGAGGGTCGATGAGCATCGCCGTGCAGCAGCCGTCTCGCATCGCTCCGAGCGCGCGCGTTCGGTTCGCGTTCGCCGACGGGATGGTCGTCATGCGCAGGAACCTCCTGCAGATCTCCAGGATCCCGACGGTCCTCGTCTTCGAGCTCGTGCAGCCGATCATGTTCGTCCTGCTGTTCCGGTTCGTGTTCGCCGGAAACATCACCAACCTTCCGGCCGGCATCACGTACGTGATGTTCCTGATGCCGGGGATTTTCGTGCAGAACGCGATCTTCGGATCGACGACCACGGCGATCGGACTCGCGGAGGACATGAAGCGAGGGCTGCTCGATCGCTTCCGGTCGCTGCCGATGGCGCGATCGGCCGTCCTGGTCGGACGGACGAGCTCGGATCTGGCCAAGAACCTGGTCCTGCTCGTGCTCGTGATCGGCGTCGGCTACCTCGTCGGGTTCAAGTTCCAGAACGGGCTCTTCGGGGCGATCGGGATGATCCTGCTGGTGCTCGCGGTCGGGTTCGTCTTCTCGTGGATCTCCGCGGTCGTCGCGCTCGCGATCAAGGAGGTCGAAGGCGTCCAGGCCGCGATGTTCACGGGGATCTTCCCGATCGTGTTCATCAGTGCCGCCCTCGTGCCGGTCCAGGGCATGATCTCGTGGATCCAACCGATCGCCGAGCACAACCCCGTGACGGTCTGGGCCAACTGCGCTCGAGTGCTGGCCCTCGGCGATGTGGCGCTGCCACCCAACTACGGTCCGCAGAGCCTGGAAGGCCTGCTCGTCGGTTCCGTCCTGTGGATCCTCGGCCTGCTCGCGATCTTCGTCCCCCTCGCGATCAGGATGTACAAGAGGCTCACGTGAGGGAACATCTCCGCGAACCCGTGGGTTGAACTCCTAACCACCCGCCCGTCGCTCAGCAAGGGGGTCTGATGTTCGGCTTCGAAGGCGAGAACGCCCGAGAGAAGGTCATCGTCCTGTTGACGATGTGTTTCGCGCTCGCGATGGCGATGCTCGACAACACCGTGGTCAACGTGGCCCTGCCCAGCATCCAGAAGGATCTGGGTGCCGGCTTCAGCGAGCTCCAATGGGTGGTCGACGGCTACGTCCTCGCGTTCGCGTCGCTGTTGCTCACCGGCGGGATCATCGGAGACCGGTACGGCCGGAAGAAGATGTTCCTGGCGGGGGTCGGCGTCTTCACGGTGTTCTCCTTCCTGTGCGGCGTCTCGCAGAACCCGAGCCAGCTGATCGCGTTCCGCGCGTTGCAGGGGGTGGGCGGCGCCCTCCTGATCCCCGGAACCCTCTCCATCTTGACCGTGACCTTCCCGGTGAATGAGCGCGCGAAGGCGCTCGGCATCTGGGCCGGCGTCTCGGGCATCGCGCTCGCGCTGGGTCCCACCCTCGGCGGGTACATGGTCGAGCATCTCGGCTGGCAGTCGGTCTTCTTCTTGAACGTTCCGATCGGGATCGTCGCGCTGATCGTCGCGGTCCGCACCGTGACCGAGTCGGTTTCGGAGGTGGAGCGGAAGCTCGACGTTTGGGGACTCGTCTTCGGGACCGCCGCGCTCTTCTTCGTGACGTACGGATTGATCGAGGCCAACCAGCTCGGTTGGGGCAGCCCGCGGATCGTCGGATCGTTCGTTCTCTTCGCCGTCTTCCTGGTCACCTTCCTTTGGTGGGAGATGCGGAACCCGCACGCCATGATGCCGATGCGCTACTTCCGGGTCCCGGCGTTCTCCGCGGGGAACGCCGTGGCTTTCAGCATCGGGCTCGGGATGTTCGCGACGTTCTTCTTCCTGACGATCTACATGCAGACGATCCATGGGTATTCGCCGTTCCGAGCGGGCGCGGCGTTCCTGCCGTTGACGCTCGCGATCATCGCGACCGCGCCGAACGCCGGACGCTATGCGTCCGAGCACGGGTCGCGTGCGCCGATGACGTACGGATTGATCCTTACCGGAACGGGCCTCTTGTTGCTCGGCCTGCTGCTGACGCCGACGACGTCGTATTGGGTCATGTTCCCCATCTACCTCATGATGGGCCACGGCATGGGGGCCACGATGGCGCCCATGACGGCAGCCGTCATGAACTCCGTGGGGCCGCAGCGAGCGGGTCTCGGGTCGGCCATGACCAACACCAGCCGCGAGGTCGGAGGTGTGCTCGGCATCGCGCTCCTCGGCGCCATCTTGACCACGCAGCTAAAGAGCGCGTTCGCCCCTGCCGTCGCGGCACTGGGCTTGAACGCCCAGCAGTTGGGCGTGATCAACGATGCGGCGAAGCACGGGAGCCTGGTGACGACGGGGATCGGGCTGTCACCCAGTCAAGCCTCGACGCTCCAACAGGCGTTCGACGACGCATTCATGAAGGGGTTCCACCCGGCCCTCGTGCTCGCGGGCGCCATCGTCCTGTTCGCCGCCGTGATCGCGAATCGACTCATCCCGGGGCGTCAAACCGTGGCAGATGCCCATGCTGCGGCTGCGGCAGACCACACGGAGCCCGTTCCCGTCGAGATGTGAACCGCGTTTCCCCCGGCCAGCTGCCGGGCTTGAAGACCATATCCGCGACGACCAGGATCAGCACGACCAGGTCGATACGCGAGCTGGCGTAGATCCGCTTGATCCGCCGCTGGAGCTCGGGGTCGGATGGCTCCCGCTCCTCCCCCAGCTTCGCGATGCGCTCGGATTCCGGTCCCAGGAATCCCGCGCCGGTGACGACCGTGATCGCGATCCCGACCAACCCGAGCGCCACCCACGTGTCGGTGAAGTTCCACGCGCTCACCGCGACGAGCCACACGCCGAACAGCAGCACGGCGATCGCGGCCAGGCGTGATCAGTCGCTTGCCGAGGTCCCCGATGTCCTTCGCGGTCGCCGCGAGACGGGCGGGATCGCCCCTCGGCTATCACCTTGGTCGCCAGGACCTGCGCGTAGATCGAGCTCCCGACCCACGTGATCGCGGCGAGCACGTGGAAGAACTTCAGCGTGTCGTAGTACCCGGTCGAGATCGCGACCATCACTCCTCTCCTCGTCGGCCGGGCGATATCTGACCGCGCCCGGCCGGGATCCGCAAGCAGCTACGGGGTCGGCTCGCGGGCGTCGTACCGCCAGAACCCCGGCGCGAACCGGCCGAGGATGCCGATCCCGACGATCGTGATGAGGCCTCCGGAGACGATCGAGACGGAGGGGGTCGTGAGGGTGGCGACGACGCCGGACTCGACGTCGCCGAGCGACGGTCCGGTCGCCCAGACGGCCATGCCGATCCCTTCGAGGCGGCCGCGGAACCGGTCCTCGACCGCCGCCTGGATGATCGAGAGCCGGAAGATCCCGCTGACCATGTCGCCGGCCCCGGCGATCGCCAGCGTCAGGAGCGACAGCCAGAGCACGTCGGAGAGACCGAACACGACGATCGCGGCGCCCCACACGACGATCGAGAGCATGATCGCCCTCCCCTGGCGCCGAACGTCCTTGGCCCTGCCGGAGAACACGGTCGCCACGAACGCTCCGGCCGCCGGCGCGGCGAAGAGGAAGCCGAGGACCTGCTCCTGTCGCGTGGGGTCGAGGTCGAGCGCCACCGCCGGCAGCAGCGCCATCGGGAACCCGAAGATCATCGCGTTCAGATCCGCCAGGAACACCGACTGGACGTTGCGCTTGCCCTTGAGGAACCGGAAGCCGTCCTTCACTGCCTCCCAGCTGACCTCGTTCCCCTCGTGGGCGGGCGGGGACGGATGCATCATCCGCACGGCGACGATCACGGCGAGGAAGGTCGCCACGTCGACGAGGTAGACGCCGGCGGTGCCGATGGCGACCAGCAGGAAGCCTGCCGCGACCGGCCCCAGCATGCCGGCGAACGTCCCGAACCCCGCGTCGAGCGCGTTCGACGACGGGAGCAGCGCCTTGTTCAGGAGCCGGGCCGGCCACGTGTCCAGGGCGGGACGGTTGAAGGTGTAGAGCCCAGCGGCGAAGAAGGTGAACACGTACATCGGCCACAGCAACGGATGCGGGTGGAGCGCGTTGAGGGCCATCAGCCCCGACATGAGCGCGAGGATCGCGTGGGTCATGGTTACGAGCTTGCGCCGTTCCAACGCGTCCGCGAACGCCCCGCCGACGATCGGGAACACGAACACGGGCACCAACGCGGCGAGCCCGAGCAGCCCCACCGCGAGGCTGGAGCCGGTGAGCTGGAACACCTGGAACGGGACCGCGACGGCGACGATCTCGTCGCCGAAGTTCGACACGCTGTGGCCGATGAAGAGCAGACGGAAGTCCCGCGAGACCCTGAGCGGCGTCAGGTCCATCAGGTGCCCGCGCGCACGTTGGAGGAGGCCGGAGCGGGGCGGCGGATCGGGACGGGGCGTCATCGGAAGCTGGTCCACGGCCGAAGGACCGTAGCACCGCGTCCGGGACGCTCAGCGGAGCAGCCGGTCGAGCCGCCTGTCGCTCAGTCGTTTCCCGCCCGTCTGGCAGGTGGGGCAGTACGTGATCTCGTAGTCCTCGTACGACACGCGTCGGAGGTCGGCGCCGCAGCGGGGGCACGGCTCGCCCGAGCGATTGTGGACGGTGAAGTGATCACCCAGCTTGGTGGGAAGGCCCCCGCTGCGGCGCCGTTCCACGTCGAGCGCGTCGTCGAGGATCCGGTGCACCGAGGCCACGAGCCGCTCACGCTGTTGCGCGTCGAGCTTCGCGAGCTGTGCCGTCGGCGACAGCATCGCGTCGTGGAGGATGTCGTCCGAGTACCCGCGGCCGATCCCCGCGATCGTGCGTTGATCCCGCAGGATCGTGTGGACGCGGCGGTTGTCCGTGGGATCGCGAAGCAGGGCGTCCGCTTCGGGCGTCATTGCCTCCGGGCCGAGCTTCTCGAGCGGACCGTCGTCGTCGGCCGCCAGCACCCACCACCCGGACTTCCGCTGCTTGCCGAACTCCTTGACGAGGATCGAGGGGCGCTCCGAGAACCGAAGGCGGACGACCGAGCCGCGCGGCTTCGTCGACTTGGGCGGAGCCTCGATGTCGACGCGGCCCCCCTGGGACGCGTGGATGACCAGGCGGCGGCCGTCGTCGAACGTGATCACCGTGTACTTGCCGAAGCTCGTGACCTCGTCGACGACGGCGCCACGGAGCTCGTCGGGTCGCGGCGCGTACGTCTTCAGCGACGAGAACTGCAGCACATCGGCTCGTTCGAAGGGCGCGCCCGCGAGCACGTCGTTCAGGCGCTCCGCGAGCGCGCGGACCTCGGGAAGCTCGGGCACGGCGGCTCACCCCGCCAGCTGCGCGGCCGCCTCGCGCACGATGTCGGCGCACTCGTCGACCCGGTCCGCATGGGTGCGATGCGAAACGATGCACGCCCGGATCCAGTAGTCGCCGCGGATCAACGTGCTCGAGAGGAAGACCCGCTTCGATGCGTTGATGCGCGCGAGCAGCTCGCGGTTCGCCGGCTCGTCGGCGCCGCGGAGCCGGAAGGGCACGACGGTCAACTGCGGGCGCCACGCCATCTCGAGCGCGGGATCGTCCGAGAGCGCGGCGTGCAACCGGGCAGTGAGGTCGAGCTTCTCGTCCAGGGTCTCCCGGAAGGCCGACACGCCGTGGAGCACGAGGGGGAACCAGACGCGGAAGCCTCGGTTGTCCCGCGAGAGCTCCGGCGAGTACTCATTGTAGTTCGGGAGGTGGCCCGTGGGCGGGAGGTCCTGGAGGTAGGCGGCGCCTTCGTAGTGCGCGTCGCGGAGCGCCGCCCCGTCTCGCACCACGAGCCCGCCCGTCCCGTACGGCAGGAAGAGACCCTTGTGCGGATCGACCGTGATGCTGTCGGCCCGTTCGATCCCCCGGAACCACGCCCGGCCCCGCTCGGTCAGCTGGAAGAAGCCGCCGTACGCGGCGTCGACGTGCATCCACAGCCCCTCGTCGGCCGCGACGTCGGCGATGTCCGCGAGCGGATCGACCGCGCCCGTATTGGTCGTCCCGGCGGCCGGGACCACGAGGAACGGACGGAGCCCGGCGGCGCGGTCCTCGCGGATCATCGCGCGGAGCGCGTCGGGGTCCATCCGGAGCTCGTCGTCGGTCGGGACGAGGCGCAGGTTCCGCTGCGAGAAGCCCGCGATCGTCGCGGCCTTCGTGTTGCTCGCATGCGTCTGGTCCGTGCAGTAGTACGTGCCGTCCAGGAAGTCCTCGCCGAGCCTGGCGTAGCGGGCCGTCACGAAGGCGGACAGGTTCGCGAGCGAGCCGCCCGTCGTCAGCAACCCCTGCGAGGTCCCCTCCGGAAGGTCGAAGAGCCCGCACATCCAGCGGGTGACGTTCTCTTCGAGCTGCACGATCGCCGGGCTCGGCTGCCACAGACCGTCGTAGCGGTTGAGCCCCTGGGCCAGGAACTCGGCGAGCGCGGCCGTGAACAGGCCGCCGCCCGGGATGTAGGCGAGGTAGCCGGGTCCGCTGTACTCGAACGTGTGGCGGGCGGCCCGGAGCGCGTCGTCCAGGAGCCCCGCGAAGTCGCGATCGCCCTGTTCCGGGGGCTGCGCCTCGAGCTTGGCGGCGACCTGGAGCGCGTCGGCGGTGTTCTCGGCCGGCGCGTCGCTGAGGCCGCCGATCCAATCGATGAGCTCGCCGAGGACGGCCTCGCCCATCGAGCGCATCTCCTCCGGGGTCGGGTCGAGCGCGAAACCTCGTCCCGTCACGCGAGCTCCCGCGCGACCGCGTCGAGCAGCTCGCGGGAGGCCTCCGCCACCTCGTCGACCGCTCGGTCGAAGGCCTCGCGGTGGCGCGCGGAGGGCTGACGGAACCCGCTCACCTTTCGGACGAACTGGAGCGCGGCATCGTGGATCTCGTCGGGTGTTGCGATGTCCGCGCCTTCACGAAGGCGCTTGATGCTCCGGCACATCCCGGGAGGTTACCGCGGGCCTCCGCGTACGGAGGGCGCGGGATCGTGCGATCCGCCTCGGCGCGCGCCAGCACCTCGGCGGGCGTGGCGCTCGGTTCCCGCGTCTAGCCGGCACGGCCCAAAACGGGCAGGACCTCCTCGTGCGTCAGTCCGACCGCATCGAGAGGCCGCTCGGATCGGGGACGGCGTCGTGGCCTCGCCGAAGGCCCCCTGCGGCTCGATCACGCTTCAGGCTTCGACGGTCGCCCTCGGTCGCTTGAGCCGCGGGGGGACCGGGCCGGTCAAGCCGTGGGCGGGGTCTCGATCACGGTGCCTTCGACCTCGCCGTACGCCCAGACGTCGATGTACGGCGGTTCGATCCCGAGGTTCGTGAGCGCGGTGCAGATCTGGCTCCGGTGATCGGTCCCGTGGTGGACGACCTGTGCGAGCCGTATGCTCAACGGTGCGGTCGTCTCCGAACCGTCGTCGCGGTGCCGCACGATCACGCGGTCGGGATCCGGGTCGCTCGCGAGGAACGACGACCATGCTGGACCGAACCTCTCCGTCGCCGCTCGGAGCTCCGTCAGATCCATCCGGTCCTCATCCTCGATCGGGGCGCCTTCCCCGGTGCAGACGAACAAGTAGGACGAGTCCGCTCCGACGAGGTGCCGCATCGTGTCCAGGATCGAGCCGTACGTCCCCGGGACCGAGGTCTCCAGCTCTCCGGGGCCGAGCGTGAGGCACGTGTCGATCACGCGCAGCGTCGCCCACGTGTTGTGGTCGAAGGCATCCTGCAGCACGTGCTTACTCACAGAGGGACCGTAACAAACGACGCGCGTGGGCCGGCCGCTAGGAGCCCTTCGCACCCAGCGCGCTGATCGCCTCCATCACGACACGGTGGGCGAGGATCGCGGTCACCTCGGCGTGGTCGTACGGCGGCGAGACCTCGACGACGTCCATCCCGACCAGGTCGACCTTCCCGACGATCTGCCGCACCGCCCGCAGGAGCTCGCGGGCGAGCATCCCGCCGGCCTCCGGCGTTCCCGTGGCCGGCGCCATCCCGGGATCGACGACGTCGATGTCGACCGAAAGGTAGACGCAGTCGGGACCGTCGAGCGCTTCCACGATCGCGTCCGCGATCACCGCTTCGCTCCCCCGCTCCTCGATCTCGACCATCGGATGCCACCGCATCCCTTGCTCACGCATCCATCCGAACGTCGCCCGATCCGGCCAGTAGCCGCGCAGACCGATCTGCACGAAGTTCCGGCCGGCGACCCAACCCTCTTCGATCAAGCGACGCATCGGTTGTCCGTGCGCGTGGAGGTTCCCCCATTGATCCGCGCCGGTGTCGGCATGGGCGTCGAAGTGGATCACGCCGACCGTGCGCGGCCAGACGTGGCGCGCGACCGCGGCCGCGCTCGGGTACGTGATCGAGTGGTCGCCGCCGAGGACGATCGGGATCGCCCCTGCTTCCGCGACGCGGAACACCTTCTCGTGGATCACCCGGAGCGCACGTTCGAACCGGGTCGGGACGACCGGGGCGTCGCCGGCGTCGACGACCGTGAGCCTCGCGTAGGGCTCGCGCTCCAGCTGGATCGACCATGCGTCGGCGGTCCCCCACGTGGTCGGGGCCATGCGGATCGCACGCGGGCCGAACCGGGCGCCGGGCCGTGACGAGACGCCCTCGTCGAACGGCGCGCCCACGATCGCGACGTCGGCTCCTGCGGCTCGGAGCGTGGCGTCGTCGAACGCCCAGGGGAGCTTCTCGAACGAGCCGTGCCAGTCGGAGTAGTACGGAAGATCCTCGCTCGCGAACTCGTCGAACTCGTTCTCGCTCCGGAGCTCGGAGTTCTCAAGTCTGAAGTCGGGTGCGTCCGTCATGGCCGCACAGCTTGGCACACGCGCTCGCCGGTCGCGCGCCGACGGCTACGTTGGATCCGGAAGTCCCACGATCGGGTCGCCGGACGAGACCGTCTCGCGCGTTCGCCGCGTGATGACCGACACCGAGCCCGGGCCTTCCACACGCCAGGAACGATCGATGAACACGGCGGCCGTCCGTTCATCGATGCCGAGCAGGACCGCGTCGTCGGGACCGGCCTCGAGCGCCGACGGGATCCAACGCTCCCCGAACGTGGAGAGATGCGGCACGACGGCGATCCCGGGGACGAGCCCGAGCGCGTCCCGGTACCGCCGGCGGTCGTCACCCGGCATCCGATCGCGGATCAGCGTCCACGAGCCCAGCGCCATCGCGCCGGCCGATGACCCTGCAAGTGCCGCGCCGTCGCGCCACGCCTCGACGATCGCGCTCCAAGCGGGCGTATCGGCCAGCACCTTCGGGACCAGGCCCGGATCGCCGCCGACGAGGTAGAAGAAGCGCCCCTCGCGCGCGCGATCGGCGATACCGGCCGACGTGGCGTGCGATCGCTTCGTGAGCGGCAGTTCGTCGATGTCGAGACCGAGCGTCCCGAACCATCGCTGCGCGTTCGCGACCGCCAGATCGGGACGCTGGCGGGCGGCCGCCGTCGCGATCACGTACGCGGGACCACCGCTGGCCGCGGCAACCAGGATCCTGTCCTGCGGCTCGTTGCCGGGCCGGTGCTCGTCCCCGCCGACGAGTGCGAGCGGCCCGACCGCCACGCCGGCTAGAGGTCCTTCAGGATCTTCTTCGCGGCGTTCGCTCCCGGCCCGCCGGTGATGCCGCCGCCCGGATGAGCGCCCGATCCAGCCAGGTACAGGCCATCGAAGAGGAACCGGTACCTCGCCGCGCCGAGCAGGGGCCGCCAGGCGAAGAACTGATCGAGCGCGGGCTCCGCGTGCTGGACATGGCCGCCCGTGAGCCCGTAGGTGGCTTCGAGGTCCTCCGGCGTGACGACCTCGATCGCCTCGACGAGCTCGCCGAAACCGGGCGCGTACCGCTCGAGCGTCTTGACCGTGATCTCGCCGACGCGCTCGCGTTCGGCGGCCCATTCCCCCTCCCTGAGCGTGAACGGCGCAGCCTGGAACGCCACGCCCATCACGTGCTTCCCTTCCGGTGCGAGCGACGGGTCCGTCAGCGACGGGATCGTCGCTTCGAGGACCGGCTCTTCGCTGACGCGGCCGTACTTCGAGGCGTCCATCGCGCGCTCGACGTCGTCGATCGACGGTCCGATCACGATCCTGCCGCGGAGCCGATCCTCGTCGCCGCCGTGGAACGCGGGGAGACCGTCGAGGGCGAGGCGCACGAACGCGGTCGCGCCCGGCTGGCGGATGCTCTCCCCGCGCCACACGGTGGTCGGGCCGACCGCGACCGGGTCCAGCAACCGGATCGTGCGCTTCGGGTCGCACGCAGAGACGACGAGGGGCGCATCGATCTCGGTCCCGTCGGCCAGGGTCACCCCGATCGCCTTCGAGCCCTCTGTCCGGATCGCCGCCACCTCGGTCCCGGTGCGGATCTGGACCCGCAGCGCCCGGGCCGCAGCTTCGAGCGCGTCGGCCAGACCGTCCGTGCCACCGCGCGCGAACACGGCCGAGCCCGCCGCGCCGCCGTCTGTCTCGGAGGAGTCGTTGAGCAGGACCTGCGCCGTCCCCGTCGCCCAGGCTCCCATCGCGGTGTACAGCACCCCCCGGGTCGCGAGCGGACCCCTGACGGCCTCCTCCTCGAACACCTCTTGGACCAGGTCGGCGACCGCCATCGGCAGTGCCCGGATCGCCTCGCGGCCGGTCTTGGCGCCGAGCTCGCGGAACGCCCTTCCCAGTCGGAGCCCCATGATCGCGTCCGCGAGCGAGGGGGACTTGGGATCGGGCGGCACGGCGGCCTGCACGTAGGCGAGGAAGCTCGCGATCGATCGGATCTTCCGATCGAAGGCCACGAACGCGTCGGCGTCGTGGGCGCTCCGGCTCCGGAGCTCGTCGGCGGTCCTCGCGGGGTCGCCCCAGAAGGTCACCGACGATCCGTCGGGCAGCGGGGCGTGCATCCGGACCTCCGGTGCCACGGTCTCGAACCCGAAGCGCGCGAGCTTGAGGTCCTTGATCACGGAGGTGCGAAGGCGTCCGACGGTGGGGGTCGGGCCCGGCGCATGGAACCCGGGCGCCGGCTCGCCGCCGCGGAGGATCCCGCCGGCGCGCTCGGAGCGCTCGAACACCAGGACGTTCCGGCCGCGCTTCGCCAGGTACGCCGCCGCGATCAGCCCGTTGTGGCCGGCCCCGATCACGAGCGTGTCGATCGTCCTCCGGGCCATCAGGCCGCCCTCCGGCCCTTCCGCTTCTCCTTCAGGTACTCGAGCGCGGAGATCCGCCCGGGCGCGCCCATGATGCCGCCGCCCGGATGCGTGGCGGACCCGCACATCCACAGGTTTTTCACCGGCGTGCGGTACCGGGACCATCCCGGCACGGGACGGTTGAAGAACAGCTGCTCGAGCGACAGCTCGCCCTGGAAGATGTTGCCCTCCGAAAGCCCCGTGATGTCCTCGATGTCCTTGGGCGTCACGAACTGCTGCCCGACGATGTGCCTCCGGATATCGGGGAACCGTTCCTCGATCGTGTCGATCACGTTCTGACCGAACGCCTCGCGCTTCGCGTCGTCCCAGACCTCACCGTCGGCGAGGTGGTACGGCGCGTACTGCACGAAGCAGCTCATCACGTGCTTGCCGGGGGGAGCCATCGAGGGGTCGACGAGCGTCGGGATGATCATGTCGACGTACGGACGCGCCGACGGACGTCCGTACTTCGCGTCGTCGTAGGCGCGCTCGATGTAGTCGATCGACGGCGAGAAGCTGATCGCGCCGCGGAGCCATTCGCCCTTGCCCGGCTTGCACGCCAGCTCGGGGAGCCCGTTGAGCGCGAGGTTCACCTTGCCCGAGGAGCCGCGGTACTTGTAGCGGAGGACCTCGTCCTTGAACTCCGGATCCAGGACGCCGTCCTCGAGGAGCTTGATGAACGTCACGCGAGAGTCGGCCGACGACATCACCACGCCCGCCTCAATCTCCTCGCCTGACTCGAGCACGACGCCGGTCGCGCGGCTCGCGTTCACGGCGATCCGCGCGTCCGGCGCCTCCGTCCGGATCTCCACGCCCTCGGCGAGGGCGGCGTTCGCGATCGCGTACGCGATCGCGCCCGTCCCCCCCTTCGGGACGCCCCACGCGCGGAACGCGCCGTCGATCTCGCCCATGTAGTGGTGGAGCAACACGTACGCGGTGCCGGGCGACCGCGGGCCCTGGAACGTGCCGATGATGCCGCTCGCGCTCATCGTGGCCTTGAGCGGTTCGGTCTCGAACCACTGGTCCAGGAAATCAGCGGCCGACATCGTCATCAGCTGGATGAACGTGGCCTGGAGCCGTCGCGGGAGATCCCGGAACGCCTTCGCGAGCGGCGTGAGCGGCAGCCACTCCCCCGGCGAGATCTTGCCCGGATCGGGCGGCGGCACCGACAGGATCGGCTTGATGAACCGTCCCATCTCCGCCATCAACGGCCCGTACTCCTCGTAGGCCTCGGCGTCGTTCAGCGACCACCGCCGCAGCTCGCGGACCGTTCGCCCGTGATCGTTCACGCGCCAGAGGAAGTCGTCGTCGAGCGGGGTGATCGTCCCGTCGAGCGGGAGGATCTCGAGCCCATGCTTCGGGAGCTGGAGCTCGCGGATGATCTCGGGACGCAGCAGCGAGACGACGTAGGAG